>JAFRNO010000687.1 GCA_017430155.1 Kiritimatiellia bacterium
AAC
This sequence comes from Kiritimatiellia bacterium, assembly GCA_017430155.1. GTDB lineage: Bacteria > Verrucomicrobiota > Kiritimatiellia > RFP12 > UBA1067 > RUG572. Next base: position 4 of record JAFRNO010000687.1, read on the forward strand.
CAGGCGAAGTACAACGTGGAGCAGACGCGCGCGTCCATCCCGAACCTCCTCGCGAGCGAGGAGCAGCTCATGAACGCGATCGCCATCCTCGCCGGCACGATGCCGGGCGTCCTCCACGACATGCTCCGGCCGCTGCCCGCGCGCGACTGGCTGATCGCGCCGCAGCGCGTCGCCGCCATCCCGCTCGACGCGATGCGCCGCCGCCCGGACGTGCGCGCCGCCGAACGTTCCCTCGCCGCGCGGGTCGCCTCCGTCGGCGTCGCCGAGGCCCAGCTCTTCCCGAAGTTCTACATCAACGGATCCATCGGTCTCGACAGCATCGACGCCAACAAGTTCTTCCGCCGCGAGGCGTTCATGGGCTCGATCGGCCCGTCCTTCCGGTGGCCGCTCTTCCAGGGCGGCAACCTCGTCGCGGCCATGAAGCAGGCGGAGTCGAAGATGTCCGAGGCCGCGCTCAAGTACGAGCTCGCGGTGCAGACCGCCTACGGCGAGACGCGCAACGCCTACAGTTCCTACACGCAGGAGTACCACCGCTACCAGTCGCTCCAGGGGGCGGTGAAGGCCGCGCAGGACGCGGTCAACATCTCGCAGGACCTTTACAAAAACGGCCTCGCGGACTTCAACAACGTGCTGGACGCGCAGCGCTCTTTGCTTACGCTGGAGGAGGCCCTCACCATCAGCAGAGGCAAGATCACGACCGATTTGATCGCCCTCTACAAGGCGCTCGGAGGAGGAATCGCCCTCTGACCCGTTTTGGCGGCTGAAAATTTTTTCGCATTTTCCAGTTGCTTTACGGACGAAATTCCATTATTCTAATCAGCCGTGAAGGCAAGGTCTCGTTCCTCGCCCTCCGGAAACCGATCTGAAAGAGAGAAAAAAGAAAATGAACAAGGCAGTACACGCGCTCGTCTACGTGATTCTGGCAGTTGCCATCGTCGCGGTGTTTTTCGAGATAAAGCTGTATGAAAAGAAGGAGCTGTTGACGGACAGCAACGAGCAGTTGCGGCAATGCATCGTCGACTTGTCGTCCTACATCGAGGCGGAGAACGCGCCGCCCGCGGCGACCCTTGAGGCGAAGCAGGACGTCTCTCCGCGCGAGGCGCGCGAGGTGGACGATCCCGAAATGGTGAACCTCCTCGAGAAATACAACGCCCAGTACGAGGCGACGAACATCAAGAGCCTGGACTGGGGCGACGCGCAGAAAGCGCAGCTGCGGCAGGTCTACGCCTTGGATTCCGAGGGGAACAAGCAAGTCGATCAGGCGAAGACGCAGGCGGAAGCCGGCTCTGGCCGCGTGTACTATCTTCAGGATGGACCGAACACGGCCGCCGCGCTGATCAAGCAGATCGTCGGCCGCGCGAAGTACCAGAAGGACACGCTCCAGGGAACGCGCAAGGAACTTGCCGCTCTCCGCACGAAGCTCCAGGAGCTTGTGACAGACTTCAACGAGCTGCCGAAGGAGGTCCGCCTGAACAAGATCGATATCGAGAAGAAGGGCAAGGAGATCGAGACGCTGACGTCGGAGAAGGCCGCCGTCGAGGACCAGCTGCAGAAGTCGAAGGCCGAGGTCGAGGACCTGAAGGCCGAAGTCACCTCTCTCAAGGAGGAGGTCTCCACCGCGAAGGACGAGACGGAGGCCGTGAAGGAGGATCTCGAAAAGTCGAAGAAGCTGGTCGAGCAGCTGATGAGCCGCCTCAAGAACCAGTCCGCCGCGCCGCGCGCCGCCGGTCCCGTGACGGGCGGCGGCCAGCTCACGAGCGGCGACAAGGGCAAGATCGCGTCCGTCCAGAACGAGAAGCTGTTCGTGATCGTCCAGTTCGAAGATGCGGCGCTTGACGAGATGCTGGGCGCCGAGCGCAACGGCGCGCTGCCGCCGCACGAGATGCTGGTGGTGCGTCCCGTGAAGGGCGCGGACGGCAAGGAGTCCCGGACGGTCGTTGGCAAGATCCGCCTGCGCCAGTGGACGCCCAAGACGAATTTCGTAACGGCTGAGATCCTGAAGGATTGGCAGCAGGGTCCTCTCGAGAAGAACGATGTCGTCTGCCCCGACTAAATGGCTGCTGGCGTCGCTTGCCGCGATCATCTTGCTCGGCTTGACGGGATGCATCGCGGACACGGCGGCCGATTCAGACCTGCCCTGGGCGACGAACCACTCCTGGGAGAGCCTCGGTCCCCTGCCCTCGCAGATGACGGACCGCTATGATTGAGGACAGAACCTTCATCGTGGAAACTGGCGGCATCCGACTCGATGCCGCCTTGTTGTCTCAATTCCCATCCTCCACGCGGGCTTTCTGCCGTGCGGCCTGCGCGGACGGCGACGTGGAGGTAGACGGCAGGCCGGCCATCAAGGGCATGAAGCTGGGCGGCGGCTCCCGGGTCCGCGTGCGCCGCCTTGCCGAGGCGAGCGACAACCGCGTGGCACCCAATCCGGCCATCCACGTGCGGTGCCTGTTCGAGGACGAGGCGCTGCTCGCCTTCAACAAGCCCGCGGCCCAGCCCGTGCAGCCGCTCACCTACCGCGAGACGGGCACGCTCATGAACGGGGTCGTCGCCCGCTGGCCCGACGTGCGCGACGTCGGCGACCAGCCGCTCATGGCCGGGGCGCTGCACCGGATCGACGCCGACACTTCGGGGCTCGTCCTCGTCGCGCGCACGCCCGTCGCCTTTGACGCCCTCCGCGCGCAGTTCGCGGCCCAGACGGTGAGGAAGACCTATCTCGCGCTCGTCGAAGGTTCCGTGGCCGTAGGCGGGACGCTGGAGAACGACCTCGTCCACGACCCCACGCTGCCGTTCTGCCGCATGATTGACGTTCGGCGCGCGCGCGCCCGCGTGAAGGCGCAGCCGCTTCGCGCCGTCACCCATTACGTGCCTGTCGGGCGGACGACCTGCGGGAACGAGGAGCGCACGCTCCTCGAGGTGACGATCTACACGGGCGTCACGCACCAGATCCGCGCCCAGCTCGCGGCCGCCGGGATGCACATCGTCAACGACCGTCTCTACGGCGCCTTCGCCGTGGAGGGGCAGGCGGGGCACTGCCTCCACGCCCTCGCGGCGGCGTTCCGGCATCCCGTCTCTGGCGACGAAATGGAAATCCGCACGCCGTATCCGGATTGGGGGCAGGTCCCGTGAGCGGTGCGAACAGTCCCGTGCTGTCCCTGCGCACGCCGCCGCGCTACGGCCGTCGGGCCGTCTGGGCGACGCTTGCCGCGCTTTTCTTCGTCGGCCTCTCGTTCTGCCTGGACGAGGCGGCGTCCAACCAGCTGGCCGCATCCGACATGCCGACCCTCTGGTCGCGCTATCTGGCGGGCATCTCCCTTTACTACGCGGCAATCTGCGCCGTTCGCTGGTATCTGGGCCGCCGCCGGGCGCGTGCGAATTCGCCTAAAGACCCCCCTTGTCAATCTGCCTCCGATATATTATAATATCCGTTCCGTTTTTCAAGAAGAAATGAGGTTCAAAGAATGAGTTTCGATTCATCGATGCGTGCCAACGCGTGGAAGTGGCTGGCTTTGCTGGCCATTACGGTCTTCTCCATTTGCGTTTTGCTGCCGAAGGACAGCATCCGGCTGGGGCTCGACCTGAGGGGTGGCACGTCCTTCACGCTGGGCGTGGACGAGGACGCCCTCCGCGAGTCCGTGATGGCCCAGGTCGAGAACACGAACGACACCGCGGCCATCGACGCCCGGATCAAGGACACGATGGCGGGCTGCGACGAGCGCATCGTCGAGGTCGTGCGCCGCCGCGTGGACGGCATGGGCATGAACGAGCCCGTCATCCAGGGCATGAAGGGACATCGTCTCCTCGTGCAGCTTCCGGGCAGCAACGACGTCACGCGCGCCGAGGCGAAGCGTTCGCTGCAGAGCGCATCCTATCTTGAATTCCGCCTGACGCATCCCCGAAACCGGGAGCTGGTCAACAAGTTGCTGGCGTCCAACAAGGCGCCGGAGGGCTACCGGCTCAGCGAGAAGGGCGACGGCTTCGCCCGCGTGGAGAACTATGAAGCAATCTCGAAGAAGTCAGGCTACAAGACGCGGCTGAGCTCCTTCGGCCGTCCGCCGCAGGGCTATGTGCTCATGCTGGAGAAGGACAAAGACAGCACCTACCGGCCGAACTTCGTGAGCCGCAAGACGGAACTGACGGGAAACGACCTCGTTTCGGCGACCGTCGAACGGGATCAGGTGGGGCGTCCCGTGGTCGGCTTCCGGCTCAACCGAAAGGGCGGCAACCTCATGCGCAAGCTCACGCGCAATTACATCGCGCACGGCGCGAAGAACCCCACCGACCGCGGCCGCGAGCTGGCGATCATCCTGGACGGCTCGCTGATCTCGGCTCCCGTGCTGCAGGGTGAAATCGACACGCGCGGGCAGATTTCCGGCCAGTTCTCGGTGGCCGAGGCGCAGCAGCTCGCGAACGACCTCAACGCGGGCGCGCTGCCCGTGCCGCTGAAGCTGCTCGCCGAGGAGTCCGTCTCGCCGACGGTGGGCGAGGACGCGCAGCGGGCCGGCATCATCGCCGCGTTGCTCGGATTCGCGCTCGTCGCGCTGTTCATGTTCATCTACTACTGGTACGCGGGCGCGATCGCGAACGTCGCGCTCCTCCTCGACATCGTCCTCCTTCCCGCGGCGCTCGTCTGCGTGGCGAACGTGCTCGGCGTGTTCGCGAAGGACGCCTCGATGGGCGCGGCCGGGTCGCTCCAGCTGCCCGTCCTGACGATGCCCGGCATCGCGGGCATCGTCCTCACCCTCGGCATGGCCGTGGACGCGAACGTGATTATCTTCGAGCGCATCCGCGAGGAGTTCGCCAACAAGGCCTCCGTCGCGACCGCGATCAAGAACGGCTACGGCCGCGCCTTCACGGCGATCCTCGACTCGAACATCACGACGATCGTCACGGGCATCATCCTCTTCATCGTCGGCACGGGTCCCGTGCGCGGCTTCGCCATCACCCTCACGGCCGGCGTTGTCATCTCGATGTTCACGGCCGTGGTCGTCACGCGCCTCGTGTTCGAGAAGACGTCGAACCCGGACTCGATGAAGCCCTTCAAGATGCTGAACATCTTCAAGAAGGTGCCGAACGTCGACTTCGTCAAGCTCGGCAAGACCATGACGATCGCGTCGGCGGCCCTTGTGGTGCTGACCGTCGCCATCTTCGGCATCCGCGCGGCCACGAAGCCCGAGTCGGTGCTCGCCGTGGACCTCACGGGCGGCACGTCGATCGTCTTCGACGTCAAGGCCGGGCAGATGCCGGCCGTCGCCGACGTGCGCAAGACGCTGGATCCGTTCGACAACGCCACCGTCATCCAGACCCAGGGTTCCGACAAGCTGCTCGTGAAGACGGGCTACTCGTCTGACAACGCGAAGGCGAAGGGCGTCACGGACGTCGCCGGGCACGTGACCGGGCTGCTGCAGAAGGCCTTCCCCGACGCCGGCATCGAGATGCGCGACGCGAGCGAGGTCGGCTCGGTCGTGGGCGCCGACCTCAAGAAGTCCGGCACCTGGGCGGTGATCCTCTCGCTCTGCGCGATCCTGATCTACGTGGCCTTCCGCTTCGAGTTCGGCTTCGGCCTCGGCGCGCTCGTGGCCCTCGCGCACGACGCGCTCATCTCGCTCGGCCTCTTCTCGCTCTGCGGGCGGCAGGTCTCCCTGCTCGTCATCACCGCGCTCCTCACGATCATCGGCTACTCGGTGAACGACACGATCGTCGTGTTCGACCGCATCCGCGAGGACTTGCGCAAAGACCAGAAGAGCCCGTTCAAGGAACTCTGCAACCGCGCCCTCAACGAGTGCCTGAGCCGCACGGTGATCACGTCGCTCACCACGTTCTTCGCCGTGCTCGCGCTCTTCGCGTTCGGCGACGGCTCGATCTTCGACTTCGCGCTGACGATGCTCATCGGCGTCATCGCGGGCACGTATTCGTCGGTGTTCATCGCCACGCCGATCATGATGTGGTTCTACAAGGGCCGGCGCCCGAAGTTCACGGCTGAGGGTTCCGCGAAGTGATGTTGATGTGGATGCCGCGGAGCACCAGACCGTCGGGGTCGTCGAATCCCGCGTGACGACGCTGACGC
>JAFRNO010000688.1 GCA_017430155.1 Kiritimatiellia bacterium
CCCCGATGTCGTGTTCCGCATCCTCACCAAGAGGGCGGGGCGCATCCGCGACCATCTGCCGTCCGATTGGGCCAACGGATACGAGAACGTCATGCTTCAGGTCACGACCGAGAACCAGATGCGGGCGGACGAGCGGCTGTCCGTTCTTCTCGACGTCCCCGCCAAGCACAAGGGCTTCATGGCGGCACCGCTCATCGGCCCGGTCGATGCCGAACGCTACCTTGCCACCGGACAGTTCGAGCAAGTCCTCTGCGGCGGGGAGAACTACGACGGGGCGCGGCCGTGCCATTACGAATGGGCGAAGGGACTGAGCGACCAGTGCCGCCGACACAACGTCACGTTCGACTTCATCGAGACCGGCACGGTGTTCGTCAAGGACGGAAAGGAGTACCGCATACCCGACAAACGGGTGCAGAGCCGGCAGGCGTACCTTTCGGGACTGAGCTTCCAGGGCAGAATGCCGCAGTACAAACTCCGTCCTGCGGAGGGGTCGCTCTTCGACGAGCCGATTGCCTTACGGACGGGCGAGTTCCGCGAAACCTGTGCCACATGCGGCTCTCGCCTCACCTGCAACGGGTGCAGCAACTGCGGAGCCTGCGAAAGTTGAATTAGGATTTTTGGAGTGGAATATGGCTTTAATTGGTCGGAGCGGAGGGATTTGAACCCTCGGCCTTTTGGTCCCGAACCAAACGCGCTACCAGACTGCGCTACGCTCCGAATGGAAATCGGCGCATAGTATACTCTTTTCGGGCGTGCGCGTCAACGGTCAAACTTGCGCAAAAGTTCGGCGTTGGAGGTGAACACCATGATGGGACGCCCGCGCGGACACACGTACGGCATGCGCGTGCGCGCGAGTTCCTCCACGAGCTGCGTGGCCGCTTCGGGCGTGAGCTGGAGGTTGGCGCGCGAATACGACCGCGCCACGCTCTTCGCCACGAGCTCGTCGCGCCAGCGTGCGCCGCCGCGGGCGGAACCCGCCTCGGCGATGTCGGCGGCGATCGAGGCGAGCAGGGCGGGCACGTCGCATCCGGCGAGCAGGGCGGGTACGGCGTCGACTTTCCACGTGTCGCGACCGAACTCCTCCACCGCGAACCCGACGGCCTGCAGCTCCGCGAGGAAACTGCGGATGCGCGCGGATTCGGAGGGCGGCAGCGTGACGGTCTCGGGGATGAGGAGCGGCTGCGTGAGCGCCTCGTGCGCGTCGATGAGTCGTTCGTAGGCGATGCGCTCGCGTGCGGCGCGCGGGTTCAGCGTGACAAGGCCGGCATCCGTCTCCAGCAGCACCCAGCCCGAGCCGGTCTGCGCAAGGAACTTGAACCACCGCCAGGGACCGGTGGCGGTCTGGAGCGGCGGCTCTTCGCGCGGCGGCTCCACGTCTGGCTCCAAAGCGGGAGGGTCGCGCTCCTGCGCGACCGCAGGAAGGGGTTGCGTGGGAGGGGATGATGCGGACGCGCTGAAGCGCGTCCCTCCCATGGGGAGTGAGGTCTGGAAGGGCACCACGAAAGGCTGGGGCGCGGCGGCGGGCGATTCCGGAGCGGGCGTGGTGGGCGGCGCAGGCTCCTCCCTCTCCGCGCGTTGCGGCGCGAAGGCGGCGAGCAGGGCGTCGCGCACCTCGTTGGATCGGCGGAAGCGCACCTCGCGCTTGGAGGGGTGCACGTTGACATCCACCTGCTCGGGCGGCAGGTCGATGAACAGCACGACCGCCGGTCGTGCCTCGGCGCGCTGGCGCGGGTAGGCTTCGCGGAGCGCGTAGGTAATTGACGCGGCGGTGGCGGGGCGTCCGTTCACGAACACGAACTGGTCGCGCCGCAGGGCGGTGTCATGTCCGGGCCGCTCGGCGTAGCCGTGCACGTGCACGGCGCCGACATCCGACGTAACGGGCACGAGCGACTCGGCGAACGGCGCGCCGAAGAGGGCGCGGATGCGCTCCTCGAGCGTCGCGCCCGGGGGAAGGCGGTAGACCTCGCGTCCGTCGAGGGTGAGCGAGAAGCCGACGTCCGGGTGGGCGAGCGCATGCACGGTGAAGGTGGCGCGGACGTGTCCCTCCTCCGTGACGAACGCGCGCAGGAACTTGCGCCGGGCGGGGACGTTGCAGAAGAGGTCGCGCACCTCGATGCAGGTGCCGGGGGGCGCGCCGCACGTCTTCACCTCGGCGAGCGTGCCGGCGTTGACCACGAGGCGCGTGCCTTCCTCCGCGTCGGCGCGGCGCGTGGTGAGGGTGAAGCGCGAGACGGAGGCGATGGAGGGGATGGCCTCGCCGCGGAAGCCGAGCGTGGAGATGCGCTCGATGTCGTCCACGTCGCGGATCTTCGAGGTGGCGTGTCGCTCGAGGGAGAGCAGGGCGTCCTCGCGGTTCATGCCGCAGCCATTGTCGCGAACGGAGACGAGCGTGCGGCCGCCCGCCGTGACGGCCACGTCGATGCGCGTGGCGCCGGCGTCGAGGGCGTTTTCGAGGAGTTCCTTCAGGACGGACGCGGGGCGCTCCACGACCTCGCCGGCGGCGATCTTGTTGGCGACGTGGTTCGGGAGAAGGCGGATGTGTCCGTCGGGCGGCATGGACTAGCGGTCGAGCGTGAGATGGCGGCGGACGAAGGTGGGGATGTCGAGGTCCTCGTCGTTCCACATCGTCGCGTCGGAGTGGCGGAAGCGGTCGGTGTGCCCGAGCGAGCGCTCGCCCGCGCGTTCGCGCGTGGTGGAGCGGGTCGTGCCGGGCGTGGGCTTGCGCGAGACGGTGGCGCTTTCGTCGAAGATGAGCACGACCACCGTGAGCCGGCCGGAGAACGTCGCCTCGTCGTTGACGGTGCCGAGCTCGAGCGCGGCGCCGAGGCCGAAGGCGGCGGAGAGGCCGCTGGCGATGGTGCCGACTTCGGAGAGGCGCAGGTCGTCGCCCGCGAGGACGCCCACGAGGAGCGTGCGCACGTGCGCGGAGGATTCGTCGTGTTTCAGGAGGGGGCTTTCCGAGAGCGCGGCGAGCACGGCGTCCGCCCGGTCGGGACCCTGCGCCGTGGCGGTGGCGAAGTGCGCGCGGCCGCAGCCGGTGAGGATGGTGCGGAGCCGTTCGGCGTCGAGCTGGATGTAGCCGGGTCGCTCGAGGATGCGCCAGAGGAGCGTCACGCCGAGGGCGAGCGTGTCGACGCCGTGCGCGAGCGCGGCGCGCATGTTGTCCGTGCCGGCCTTGCCGACGAGCTCGTCGAGGGGGAGGAACACCGAGACGTCGGCGTGCTGCTCGATGGGGCCGATCGCCGTGCGGGCGGTGCGGACGCGCTCGCCGCCCTCGAAGGAGAAGGGCAGCGTGGCGAAGACGAGCGTGGCGATGCCCATGGTGTGGAGGTGCTTGAGGATCTCGCCCGTGGCGCCGCTGCCCGTGCCGCCGCCGAGCGCCGTCACGATCAC
>JAFRNO010000689.1 GCA_017430155.1 Kiritimatiellia bacterium
GTCAAGAAGATTCTTCCCAGCACCCTCTCTCCAATGAGGGAAGAATTGTCGCCTATGTCCGGGAACATGGCAAAATCGCCACGCGCGAAGCCCAAGCCATTTGTGGGATTTCAAGACGAGCCACAAGGACGGCTCTTGCGCATCTGTGCAAAAACGAAATTCTGCGCCCAGAGGGGAAAACTAGGAAGGCTTCCTATGTCATGTGCTGATATCTTTGGTCGCTTTTGGTCGGATTTGGTTGCCTTCAAGCATGTTTTGGTCGGTTTTGGGTTGGATTTTGGTCGGTTTTGGTTAGCTTTTTGGTTGGCCCACTCCGTTTTCAGCCGCAATAATACCGATTCACGGCCGGATAATTCAGGTTCTTATGGCGGTTTATGGCGCGATTTGGTCGGATTTGGTCGCTTTTGGTCGCCTTCCATCGTGCCGGAAGCGGTGTATCAGGGGTGTATCAAATGGCACGATTGCTTTCGTCAATGGCCCTTTGGATTTATTGAGAATTTACTGAGGTTTTATTGAGACTTTTGGAGACCGACCCATGACCGCACCCACCGACACGACCGAGAAAGGCCTGGAGGACCTGATCGTCCGCTCCCTCGTCGAGGAGGGCGGCTACGAGCAGGGTTCGAACACGGACTACGATCGTGCGCGGACGAAGCGCTCGTCGCGCGAAAGCGCCGCCATCGCCGTGCCGCCGTTGAAGTGTGCCAGGAACGCGTCGCGGTCGATGCCGGACGCCGCCACGACGGCGAGGAGCTCGTCCAGTTGCGTCGTGGGGCGCGTCTCCGCGACGGTCGCGCGGCGCAGCGCGTAGAGGAACGCGTCGGCGCGGTCCGGATCGGCGAGCCGCGCGGCTTCGGCGGCGAGGCAGAGCGGAAGCGAGGACGGGCGGTGCTCGTCGAAGAGCGCGAGGCCGTCCATGCGGATCGGCATCCCGCCGATCGGCTCCTCCTCCAGATAGATCGCCGCGAGGCGCGGCAGGTAGCGGCGGATCGCCTCCGGAAGGCCGAGCGCTAGGTCGTCCGGATCGACGAAGTCCGCGATGTCCCGGACGAGGACGGACATCGCGTGGCGAATCTCGATCCGTCCCGCGAAATGGGTTTCGAGCCGGCGCAGGACCGGCTCGCATTCCCACGCAAGACCCATCATCGGGTCGCTCGCGACGGTGAAGCGGACGCGGTCGTCCGCAGTCTTTTCGTCGACCGCGACATTCGTCCGTATGGTCAAAAAAGGCATTTCCCGGTCTCCTTGTTGCAATGCTTCACTCTTCACTCTTCACTTTTAACTCTTCACTCTTCGTTCCACCTTCCGACCAGTTCCGCGATTTCCCGCGCGGTGTCCCGCGCCTTGCCCTGATAGGTGTGCCCGGTGCCCGGGATGACGACGAGGCGGTTGCGGGCGGGGTCCGGGAAGTGCGCGGCGAGGTTGCGGAGGAAGGAAACCGGCTCGCCGCCGGCGAAGACGTCGAGCGAGCCGATGAGAAGGCCCCCGGGGATCCCGATGCGCGAAACCTGGGAAAAGTCGCCGTCGGGTTCGGGGTGGACGTTGTCCAGCACGTCCGAGAAAAGTCAGTCGCCGGCGGTGTCGGCGACGCACGGGATCCAGCCGAAGAGTTCGAACGGCAGACGCTCGCCGCCGCGGCCCTCGTCCAGCCGGCGCCGCACGAGCGCGCGTTCGGCCGCCGACGCCTGCGCGGCGAGATGGCGGACGTTGGCGGGGCTGAGCAGGAGGAAGCGGTCCACGCGCGGATCCTGCCGCGAGGAGAGGTAGCGGATCATCTTGTTGGCGCCGAGCGAGTGGCCCGCCAGCACGATGCGCCGGTAGCCGCGCGCGGCGGCCCAGTCCACCCATGCCGCCACGTCCTCCTCCGCCCACGCGAAGCGCTCGTTCCACGAGCCGGCCGTCTCCGCCGCGCCGGTGCGCGCGTTGCGCGTCGGGATTTCGCCGAAGGCGTCGCATGTCTGCGCGTAGACGAAGTGCGCGCCGGCGGCGTTCACGGCCGCGCCGAAGTCGACGTAGAACGGGTTCGAGTAGAAGTTCCCGTGGATGCCCGTGATGGCGAGCACGACCGTCTCCGGCCTCTCCTGCGGCGTGTCGCGGAAGAGCGCGCCGAAGAGCACCGTCCCGCGCGCGGCGGCGGCCTCGACGGCGACGGGGCGGCCGCGGTCTGGCCGGCGGGCGGAATGAATCTGCGGATCGGAAAATGCGGACATGGAGCGGCGTCCCGCGCCGCGAACCACCGCAGCGTCCGGGAACGGCGCGGGAGTCTAGGCGCAGCCGCCCCGCCCGGCAAGAAGTCAGAAGTTTCTGACCGGCTCCGCCCCCCAAACCGCCGTCTGGCCGCGCTCGAAGACCGTGCGGCCATCGGGGGGCGCGCGCTGCGGAGCGGAAATAAGGAGTTAGAGTGCTACACGGTCATTATAGTTCAAACGGTTAGTCTTATTGCGCTACTACAAAACGTATTATCGCACGCTTAAGTCACAGATTTCTCTTCATGCTGTGCTTTGTACAGAACTTTACGCCGATCATCAAATTCCTTGCCCTGTCGGGCGAAGTCCATTGTCGTTTTTGCAAGATTTCTCATGGCGCGCGCAATGCCAAGGTAACCGAATCGTTCGGCCCGTTGCGCCTTGTGTTCGTATCGATCCGCAAGGTCTCTATCTGCCTTCAGCGTTGGGTCAACCCAATAAGCACCTCGAGAATTGAAAATCGCGGTCTCGAAAGAAC
>JAFRNO010000690.1 GCA_017430155.1 Kiritimatiellia bacterium
CCCCGATGTCGTGTTCCGCATCCTCACCAAGAGGGCGGGGCGCATCCGCGACCATCTGCCGTCCGATTGGGCCAACGGATACGAGAACGTCATGCTTCAGGTCACGACCGAGAACCAGACACGGGCTGACGAGCGGCTGACCATTCTTCTCGACCTCCCAGCCAAGCACAAGGGCTTCATGGCGGCACCGCTCATCGGCCCGGTCGATGCCGAACGCTACCTTGCCACCGGACAGTTCGAGCAAGTCCTCTGCGGGGGCGAGAACTACGACGGGGCGCGGCCTTGCCATTACGAATGGGCGAAGGGGCTGGGCGACCAATGCCGCCGACACAACGTCACGTTCGACTTCATCGAGACCGGCACGGTGTTCGTCAAGGACGGAAAGGAGTACCACATACCCGACAAGCGGGTGCAGAGCCGACAGGCGTACCTTTCGGGCTTGAGCTTCCAGGGCAGGATTCCGCAGTACAAGCTACGTCCTGCGGAAGGGTCGCTCTTCGACGAGCCGATTGCCTTGCGGACGGGCGAGTTCCGCGAAACCTGCGCCACATGCGGCTCGCGCCTCACCTGCAACGGGTGCAGCAACTGCGGAGCCTGCGAAAGTTGAAGTCGATGGAATTCCGACCTTGCACGATTGCGACAATTCTCCACTACACACGACGGCCTTTTTTTGATAATATATCAAATACCGCCGATAAGTGGTGGTTTGGTTATGTATAGAAAAGAGAACTGTCAATGAAAACTCGGTGACTGGGCCACCATTCGTATCGATGCCGTTGCGGCATCGTTTTTTTGTTTTCAGAACAAAGACCCTACAAGATCAGCGGAAGATGATGGCGGTGCCGAGGGCGGTTTCGATGCTCACGGTCTTTGCGGAGGCATCGATGACCACGCGCGTGGCGTTTCCGGCGCCTTCCAGCGTGAAGGCGGCGCCATCCCCGACCGTCATCGACTCGGTGGCCTGGAACACGACGCCGCGCGGGGCGGGCTTGTCGTCCGTGGACACGACCCGGATCACGTTCGTGCCGCGCAGCGTGAGCTGCGAAACCGTGGTGGGCGCGGAGGTCACGCCGTCCGCATGGTGGGCGAAGCGCACGATCGCGCCGCCGTCCAGCGTGAGACCGTGCGTGTTCGGCGGGTAGTCCTTCGCGTTGCGGAACGTGAGACCGTCGTCGGCGTGCGCCATGTCGAGGATCGCGCCGCGCTGCAGCGTAAGGCCCGAATTGACGTAGCCACTGCCCCAGATGCACTGTCCCTCGCCCATGTAGAGCTCGTGGTCGCCCTTGAGCGAGCCGATGTTGGACGAGCCGTTTCTCTGGACTTCGTATTCGCGCGCGCCCATGCCCACCGCGTTCGTCTTTTCCGCCGCCGTCAGGTAGCCGTACAGCGGAGCGCCGTACCGCTCCGCGAGCTCGCGGCCAAGCTGTGCACGCTGATCCAGTGTGAGCACGGCGTTCTTGTAATAGCGGATTTCCGCGATGTCGCCCGTGAAGTGGTTGTCGCTGTAGATCTTGCTGTCCCGAGCGCGGTGATCGAACAGGCCGATCGTGATGGCCGCGTTGGCAAATGCGCCCAAAGGCGTCTGGAGCGTGCAGCTCTGCGTATAGCCGTCCATCGTGACCGAGTAGGAGCCCGTCGCGCCATCCCAGGTGATGAAGAGCACGTGCGGATCGTTGAAGCGCGTGTCGCGCTGCGGGGCCCAAACAGTCTCAAAAGGAGTGGTTGTGTCATTTATGTTCTTGATACCAAAGCCGATGCTGCCGTCAGGTCGCAGCAAGACGGCAATCTGCTGCGAACTCCAGCTGCGCCCGAAGATCGCGGAGATGTTGTTCACGTAACTGCTGATTCCGCCGTTCTTGAAGACGGGTGCGTTGGTGGGCGTGCGGAACACAAACGCCCACGTCATGCTCGTGGGCGAACCGAGCAGGGACGCGGCACCAGAGCTGCCCAGACCGATGCCCGTGCCGTCTGCCGCGCTGAACGCAAGCGCGCGGTGGCCGTTCATCGTCTGCGCCGAGATCTTCGGCGCCGTGACGCCCAGCGAGGCAATCGGACTCACGCTGAACGTGTTGTAGGAGTTTGCCGTCAGGTTCGTCGCCGTCCAGCTTGAGACCTGCGTCCCCGCGTTACCCGCGAGCGAGTCGCCCGTCCAGCCGTACGTGGCGGCGGGGAGGGTCGTCTCCGTGCGCACGACCTCGGCGGTGGTGGCGGGGTTGTAGTACATCAATGTGCCGTTCGCGATCGTGACCTTGCCCGTCGCGAGGTGTTCGCCATAGACGCGCAAGGCGCCTGTGCCCGTCTTGGTGAATCCGCCGGTGCCCAGCAGCGGACCGTACAGGTACATGGAGAGTCCCGATCCGTTCATGTTCTCGCACGCGAGCGTGTTGTTCGTTCCGTCGAACATGATGGGCACGCGGATCCCGCCGGCCTCGCCCGTCGCCGGAGCCACGCCAAGCCGTCCGCCCGCCATGCGGAACGTCGTCCACGTGTTCGTGCCGTCCGCCGTCGGCATCCAGCGCGTGGGGGCGGTGCGCACGCCGGCGGTGCCGATGTAGAGCGCTCCGCCGGTGAGCAGCACTTCGCCGTAGCCGTTGGTGACGGTGGAATGGGAGCCTGCCGCGCCATTGTCCGGGTAGGTTCCGAACCAGATGCCGCGCGTGCTGACCAAGGCGTCGCCCGTCACCTCGACGCGGCCGTCCGGGTCCTTGTAGACTCGGGTGGTTCCGACCGACGGACCGTTCGCGAGGGCAACCGCCATGCCCGCGTGCGCGAGGTTGTTGCTGAGCAGGGTCGTGCCGCCGGCGAAAAGGGCGTGCGTGGGACGCGACCAATCCGTCGCGCAGCCGATTTCCATGCGGCGCGCAGTGAACGTGCCGCCGCCCATGTAGAACTCGAACGGACGGTTGTTCACGATGGCATTGGCGTTGTAGGACTCGGGCAGGATGCCGGCGTTGAAGTCGTAAAAGAAGAACGCGTTGCCCGCGTACTGGCGGTACGCGCCCGTGTAGGCGTAACTCCAGCGCATGTCGATCTCGCCGCCGCGGTTCTCGAGCGTGTGGCCGCCGAAGTCGAGACGCGCCGTGCCGCGGTCAAAGGACTCGTCGATGGTGTCCGCCAGCCGGTCACCCGGCTGGAGCGTGATGGTCACGTCGAGCGCCTGCGGGTTGTAGTTGTAGCGCCCCATCATCAGGGTGCCGTTCAGGTTCGTCGTGGCGGAGAGCGGCAGGATGTCGCGGAGGTCGGCGCTCGTCGAAACGTCCTCGTAGAGCGTCTTGCTGGGAAACATGCGGATGCGCGTGGGGGAGACGACACGCGCCCCTTCGCGCAGGAAGGTGGCCGAATTGGTGCAGTAGAGCTCGGCGACGTCGATCGCGCCGTGGAAGAGGAAGGCGCCGCTCTCCGCCATCGTGAGCGTGTGGTCGCGCCCCGTCAGGTCGTAGACGTTCATGTTGTTGCCGCCGGCCGGAATCCGCCACGTCTGGTTGGCCGCGAGGGTAATCGGAGCCTTGCAGTCGAAGGTGCCTTTCGTGAGCACGGCGCCGTCCGCGCCGATCGACAGGCCCGCGCCGCCGGAGATGGCGACCGACTGGTACATGTTGGTGAGGTTCTCACGGATTCCCTTCACCGCGAGCGGCTCCTCCAAGGTGTGCGCGGCGGCATTGGTATACCATGCGACTATGTCGTCCGTGCCCGGCACGGCCGCGTTTTCGTAGGTCGAGGGGGCGTGGAGCGAGCCGGTAGTGTTCGTGACCACGAACTCAGCGGCGCCGCAGGCCGCCGCGAGGGCGAGAACGGGCACGGCGCAGATTTTCTTGTAGGAGATTGACATGCCGAAATGATACCATATTCCTCTACGGCACGCAAGCCACCGCCGTCCAAGGTATTTCCATTGGCGCGCGGAAGGGCGGATGTGGTATACTAGCCACATGAAACAACTAGCTTTTCTGATCTGCGCGGCGGGCGCGTGCCTCGCGTCCGACGTCACGTTCGAGTTCGCGGCGGACGGCGAGACGCCGGCCACGGCCGCGTTGCAGGCGGCCGTGGACAAGGTCTCCGCCGGCGGCGGCGGTATGGTGCGCGTGCCCGCCGGGAAGTACGTCGTCGCCGGAATCTGCCTCAAGGACAACGTCACGCTGCGGCTGGACGAGGGGGCGGTGCTGCTCGGCGCGACGAACCATCTCGACTACGCGGGGCGCCCCCTCGCCGTCGTGAGCGCCACCGGCGCCACGAACGTGGCCGTGGCGGGGAAGGGCACCATCGACGGGCGCGGCTGGGGCGCGCCCCTCCGGGGC
>JAFRNO010000691.1 GCA_017430155.1 Kiritimatiellia bacterium
CGCGGAGATCATCTCGCGCTTCTCCGAGCTGAACGGCGGCCTCATCTCGATCTTCATGTACGGCGTCAAGCCCGAGGCGAACGCCTACCTGATGGACATGCTCACGCGCTGCAACCGCGGCGGGTGGTCGTGCCACAAGGGTCTGCGCTGGCTCGCCGCCCAGGGCGTTCCGGACCTGTCGAAGAAGTTCGAGAGGCCCGTGCTCGCCGACGTCGCCGTGATTTTCAGCGCCTCCTCCCGCGCCGAGACCTATCCCAAGCTCGTGACGAACCTCTGCGAGGGCGAGCCCATCGAGATCTACGGCGTGTGCCCCGCGGACCAGAAGGAGCTCGTGTTCCAGATGCGCGGCCTCAACGCCGTCACGGCCTACGCGAGCATGTTCACGCTGCCGTTCGCCTCCGCCCAGCCGCTGGACAAGGAGCTGCGCACGGCCTGGGCCACGCGCCGCCTCTACGAGCTGATCGCCGAATACACGCGGAAGCCGAGCAAGGAACTGCTGGCGAAGATCCATTCGTTCGCCCAGTCCTACGGCATCGCCGTTCCATACGAAAAAGAAATGAAGAAAGCGAAATGACATGAAGAAATATATCATCCTCGCCTGCGCCTGCACGCTCTTCGCCGGCGCGTTTGCCGGCGCCCCCGCGCGCCGCAAGCTCACCGTCACGGTCGACTGGGCGCAGGACAACGAGGAAAGCCGGACTGCCCTGGCGTTCCTCAAGAAGATCGTGCTGGGCTACCGCGAAGCCGGAAACGTGATCGCGATGACCGCTACGCTCCGCAGCGGCGGCAACGTGCCCGACATCCACGTGACGGACGCCTCCGGCAAGGAGGTCTACGCAGGCTCCGACAAGAACGCGGCCGCAGAGGCCCTTACCGAGGCAATCATGAACATGCCGGTTCCGGGGCAGATGATTGTCGGCGTGGAGCTGAAGAAGTTCCGCGGCGCCGACAAGCGCTACATCATGGGCAAGATGAAGGGCGAGGGCGCCGCGCTCGCGCCGTTCAAGACCGCGCTGAAGAGCAAGAAGCCCGGCGAGGCCGAGGAGGCGCAGGCCATCCTCGACTCGATCGAACGGGCGAAGAAGAACCTGGAAGAGGACATTGCGGCCTGCCTCGCCGACGAATCGAAGGAAGCGAAGGGCGAAGCCCTGCGCGACATCCGCTGGTTCGTCGCGACCTGGCCGAGCGAGAAGGACAAGTACGCCGAGGCGTACAAAAGGCTCTCCGCGGATCCCGAGGCGAAGGCCGCGGCGGCCGCCCTCATGAAGCCGCCGAAGAAGAGAAGATGAAATTCGATACCGTCGAGGACTGCCTGGCCGCGCTGCGGCGTGGCGAGATCATCGTGGTCACCGACGACGAGGACCGCGAGAACGAGGGCGACTGCATCTGCGCCGCCGAGTTCGCCACCACCGCGAACGTGAACTTCATGGCGACGTACGCCAAGGGCCTCATCTGCATGCCGATGAGCCGCGCGTTCTGCGAGCGCCTCGACCTGCCGCAGATGGTCGCCGCGAACACCGACAACCACCAGACCGCGTTCACCGTGTCGATCGACTCTGCCGAGACGACGACCGGCATCTCCGCCGCCGAGCGCTCGATGACCGCCCTCGCGTGCGTGCGCGACGGCGCGAAGCCGTCCGACTTCCGGCGCCCCGGCCACATGTTTCCGCTCGAGGCGCGCGCGGGCGGCGTCCTCAAGCGCGCGGGCCACACGGAGGCGACCGTTGACCTCTGCCGCCTCGCGGGTCTCCGCGAAATCGGCCTCTGCTGCGAGATCATGCGCGACGACGGCACGATGGCGCGTCTTCCCGACTTGACGGAATTCGTGCAGGCCCACAACTTGCGGTTCATGACGATCGCCTCGCTCATCGAGTACCGCCGCACGCGCGAGAAGCTCGTGGAGCAGGTGGAGGAGGTGGACCTGCCGACCGACTTCGGACGCTTCCGCCTGCGCATGTACCGCTCGCGCGTGACGGGCCTTGAACACCTCGCGCTCTTCAAGGGCGATCTCGCGCATGGCGGCCCCGCGCTCGTGCGCGTGCACTCCGAATGTTTTACGGGCGACGTGTTCGGCAGCGAACGCTGCGACTGCGGGCACCAGCTCCACGAGGCGATGCGGATGATCGACCGGGAGGGGCGCGGCGCCGTGCTCTACATGCGCCAGGAAGGGCGCGGCATCGGCCTCGCGAACAAGCTGCACGCCTACCACCTGCAGGAGAACGGACTTGACACCGTGGAGGCCAACGTGAAGCTCGGCTTCGCCCCCGACCTGCGCGAATACGGCGAGGGCGCGCAGATCCTCGCCGACCTCGGCGTCCGGCAGGTGCGCCTCATGACGAACAACCCCTGCAAGATCAAGGGCCTCGCCGGCTACGGCATCGAGATCGTCGAGCGCGTGCCGATCGTGATCAGCCCCACCGCCTTCGACAAGCGCTACCTCGACACGAAGCGCGAGAAGATGGGCCACCTCATCTAGCGGGGCGTCGCCATGGCGGAGCGACTCTTCAAGCTTGTTTCGGATTTTAAACCCACCGGCGACCAGCCGGAGGCGATCGACGCACTCGTCAAGGGCCTGGAGGCCGGCGAGGACAGGCTCGTCCTCCAGGGCGTCACCGGCAGCGGCAAGACGTTCACGATGGCCAACCTCATCGCGCGCTGGAACCGCCCCACGCTCATCCTCTCGCACAACAAGACCCTCGCCGCCCAGCTCTTTGCGGAGCTGCGTCAGTTCTTCCCCGAGAACGCCGTCGAGTACTTCATCTCGTACTACGACTACTACCAGCCCGAGGCGTACATCCCCCAGACCGACACCTACATCGAGAAGGACGCCTCGATCAACGAGGAGATCGAGCGCTACCGCCTCGCCGCCACGAACGCACTCATCGCGCGGCGCGACGTGATCGTGGTCGCCTCCGTGAGCTGCATCTACGGCCTCGGCGAGTCCACCGAGTACCGCAATCTCGCCGTCGGCTTCAAGCAGGGCGAATGCTGCGGGCGCGGCAGCCTCGTGGACCGTCTCATCGCCGCGCAGTACGTGCGCAACGACTTCGACTACTCCCCCGGCACGTTTCGCGTGCGCGGCGACGTGGTGGACATCTTCCCCGCCTACGCGACGGACGGCATCCGCGTGGAGTTCTTCGGCGACGAGATTGACTCCATCCGCCAGCTCTCCGTGCCCGACTTCAAGCCCGGCGTCTCCATGCCCGCCGCGGTCGTCACGCCCGCAAAGCAGTTCGTGATGCCGAAGGACAAGATGGAGGCCGCCTACCAGCGGATCACGGAGGAGCTGAAGGAACGGCTCGTCTTCTTCGAGGAGCGCAAAAAGTACATCGAGGCGCAGCGCATCCGCGAGCGCACCGAGTACGACATCGAGATGATGCGCCAGCTCGGTTACTGCAACGGCATCGAGAACTACTCGCGTCCGCTCACCGGACGCGCCCCCGGCGAGCCGCCCGAGTGCCTGCTTGACTACTTCCCCGACGACTTCCTCACGATCATCGACGAGTCGCACGTGGCCGTGCCGCAGCTCCGCGCGATGTTCAACGGCGACCAGGCCCGCAAGCAGAAGCTCGTGGACTACGGCTTCCGCCTGCCGAGCGCGAAGGACAACCGTCCGCTCCGCTTCGAGGAGTTCGAGCGCAAGATCCACCAGATCGTCTTCACGAGCGCCACGCCCGGCGACTACGAGTACGACGTGTCGTCCGTTGTCGCCGAGCAGGTGATCCGCCCGACGGGCCTCCTCGACCCCGAGATCGAGATCCGTCCGCTCAAGGGCCAGATCGACGACCTCATGGCCGAGATCCGCGCCGTGGCGGAGAAGGGCGACCGCGTGCTCGTGACGACGCTCACGAAACGTTCCGCCGAGGATCTTACCGCCTACCTGCACGAGACGGGCCTGCGCGTGGAGTACCTGCACAGCGGCATCGACGCGCTCGAGCGCGTGGCCATTCTCGGACGTCTCCGCAAGGGCGAGTTCGACTGCCTCATCGGCATCAACCTCCTCCGCGAGGGGCTTGACTTCCCCGAGGTAGCGCTCGTCGCGATCCTCGACGCGGACAAGGAGGGTTTCCTGCGCTCCACCACCTCGCTCGTGCAGACCGCGGGACGCTGCGCGCGCCACGTCAACGGACGCGTGATCCTCTACGCCGACCACCAGACCGACGCCATCCGCGACCTCCTGCGTATTACGAAGAGGCACCGCGACAAGCAGCTCGCCTACAACAAGGCGCACCATATCACGCCGAAGAGCGTGAAGCGCGCAATCAACGAGGCGGTGTACGTCTACTCCGAGGCGAAGAAGGCCGAGCGCGCGGCGGTGAATGCCACGCCCGAGAAGTTCGACGTCTCCGAGACGATCGCCGCGTTGCAGGAGGAGATGGTGCAGGCCGCCGACGCCCTCGAGTTCGAGCGCGCCGCCTATCTCCGCGACCAGATCAAGGCCCTCAGGGCGATCAAATAGGTGCCTGTGAAAGGAACTGAGAAATGAAAAGAAAAGCATGCATGGCTGTTGTGACGGCCTGTCTTGCCGCGCTGTGGGCAGCAGGAACGACGGCCGCGACGGATCCTCGCGCGGGAAAGCCGGAGGGGGAGCGCATCGCACTTTGGCCGGAGGGAAAGATTCCCTCTTTTGAGGCACATCAGTACAACGCGCCGTTCATCGAGTGGTTCGTGCCGTCCAACAAGACCACCGACGCCGTGATGGTCGTGACGTGCGGC
The DNA here is from genome assembly GCA_017430155.1 of Kiritimatiellia bacterium. Taxonomy (GTDB): domain Bacteria; phylum Verrucomicrobiota; class Kiritimatiellia; order RFP12; family UBA1067; genus RUG572. The sequence continues at coordinate 4,717 of JAFRNO010000691.1, forward strand.
GGCGGATACAGCATCTGCAACTGGGTGCCGGGGGGATCGCTGGGAGGGGGACTCCGCGACTGGCTGCTCGCGAAGGGGATGACGGTTGTGCGCCTGCACCACCGGACGCCGCGCCCGAAGAAGGTCGAGAAGCACGTCACGGCATGGCAGGATGCGCAGCGAGCCATCCGGCTCGTACGTGCTGGCGCGGCGGCGCACGGGGTCAATCCGGACAAAATCGGCTTTATCGGCTATTCCGCGGCCGGACACCTGGCGCTTCTGATGGCACTTTCCTCGCAGACAAACGCCTACGAGCCGATCGACGAGATCGACGCCTTGCCCTGCAACATTGCCTTTTCGGTGCCCGTCTATCCGTCTTACGTCCTGTCCGACGGCGCAAATGGCAAGAACGCCCACGGCGGCGACCGCGCCGAGGACGTCATCCTCCCCGAATTCAAGTTTGACTCAGGAACGTGCCCCGTGTTCTTCCTGCACGGCGACGCCGACGGATATTCGCCGATGGCGAGCATCAAGGTCTATTCGCGGCTGCACGCGATGCACGTTTCGTGCGAGCTCCACGTGTTCGCACTGCGCGACCACGACTTCAAGTCCAAAGGCGCGACGAAGGGCAAGTTCCTCGGATGGCGTCCGATCCTCTGGGACTGGTTCGTGCAGACTGGTCTCTGCAATGACGTCAGCAGGTGAGCGGCGGCGCGGCTTGACCGGCGGAAAGGTGTTTTGATATAATCGCGGCCGTAACGGAAATGCTTCAAGAAGGAAGTCCCGCATGAACAGAAGAGATTTCATTTCGTTTGGAATCGGCGGCGCGGCCGCCGCGCTGGCCGGCTGTGCGACGAAGGGCGCGGCCGGAGACGAGATCAAGAACGTGCGGGCGGAGTCGCCTGAGCGCCAGGCCGCGAAGATGCGCGCGCTCGAGTCGGCGCAGGAGCTCGGGCCGACCATCACCGACATCGAGGTGCGCCGCACGCGCAACATCAAGGGCAACCGTGCGGCGTTCTACCTCGACGACGTGATCTTAGTGTTCCGCGACCTCGCCCGCGAGAAGCCGAAG
>JAFRNO010000692.1 GCA_017430155.1 Kiritimatiellia bacterium
CGCACTCACCGAAAAGAAAAAGCGGCAAAAACAAAACTTTATTCCATCTCCGCCATCAGCCGCCGGTTCATGGCGATCACGTCGTCGGGGATCACCTTCAGCTCCTTGCGGTCGTAGGTGAGGAGGCCGTTGATCTCCCCTTCCACGTCCGTCGTCTGCGTGTAGACGCTGCCCGCGAGTCCCGCCTCGGCGAGGCCCGCCACGTGTTCCATCAGCGACACGAACTTCGCCTGCACCGCCGCGCGGTCGACGTCGCGCCCCGTGTTGCCGTAGCCCCACGCGTTCGTCGTCCAGAGATGCCCCTCCACGCGGCAGCCGATGCCGCCGAACTCGCCGAGGAAGCTTGCGCGCCGCGCGTTGAGCGGATGCATCTTCGGACGCGGGCCGTAGTCGTGCTTGTCGACGGCGTGCGCCGCCTCCTCCTCACCGGCGGGCAGGTGAGACGTGGTGCGGTGCGGCTTCATCCAGATCGCCCCGCCCTCCCAGTCGTGCGCGCCGCTCGGGCCGTCCACGAGGCGCGTAGGGTCGTAGCGCTGCGTCCACATGAGCGTTGCGTGCGTGAGGAACGGCCCGGGCTGTCCCCAGCCCTCGTTGTAGGGCACCCACATCACGATGGACGGCGTCTTCTGCTGGTGGTCCATCATCTCCTTCAGCTCGCGGCGGTAGAAGCCGTAGCGCTTCTCCCGGTCGCTGAAGCCGCTCGGCATGTCCTGCAGGACGAGGATGCCGAGCCGGTCGCAGAGCGCGTAGTAGCGGCGCGGCTCCACCTTGATGTGCTTGCGCATCATGTCGAAGCCCATCTTCTTGAGCGCGCGGATGTCGTACGCCATGGCCTCCTCGGAGGGCGGCGTGAGGAGGCCGTCCGGCCACCACCCCTGGTCGAGCGTGCCGATGATGAACCGCGCCTCGTTGTTGAAGTAGAAGCGCAGCACGCCGTTCGGGTCCTTGCGGAGCTCGAACTTGCGCATGCCGAAGTAGCCCTTCACCGCGTCCTCGCCGCACGTGGCGGTGAAGTTGTAGAGCGCGGGCGACTCGGGGCTCCACAGCTTGAAGCCGGCGGGCATCTTCACGACGGCCACGCCGTCCTTCGTGGTGGCGACGACGTTTCCGCCGTCGCACAGAACGGAAACGCTCACCTCCGGCTTCGCGAAACGGCCGCCCGCGACGTCGAACTCGAAGCGCACGGTCCCCGCGTCGATGTCCGCAGTCACGCGGTAGTCCGCGATGTGCGTGGCGGGGACGGTCTCGAGCCACACCGTGCCGCCGATTCCGGAGGAGCGCGTGTACATGCACCCGTGCGGTCTGAAGGTCTGCTTGCCGTGCGAGCCGATGAAGTCGGTCGTGGGGTCCCAGATTGAGACGACGAGCTCGTTCGCGCCCTTCTTCACGAGGTCCGTGACGTCGTACGTGAACGGCATCTGCCCGCCTTCGTGCGGCACGCCGGCCTCAACGCCGTTCACGAACACCATCGCGCGGAAGTCGGCCTGCTCGAAGTGGAGGATGAGGCGCGTGCCGGGTTGGACGTCCGCGTCGAACGAACGGCGGTACCAGAGCGTCTCCTGCGGCTCGAGGAGGCGTCCCACGCCCGAGAGCGGGCTCTCGATGACGAACGGCACGAGGATCTCGCCGTCCCACGCCTTCGGTACGCCGGGCGCGTCGCGCGTGACGGCGTACTGCCAGAGGCCGTTCAGATTCGTCCAGGCGTCGCGCGTCATCTGCGGACGCGGATACTCCCGCCAGGCGTTTTCGGGCTTGACCTTCTCGCCCCACGGAGTCTTCATGCCGGGCGCCTGCTGCCAGGCGCACGCGGCGGCGGCGGCCAGCGCGGCCGCCGCGAAAGCCAGTCTCTTCATCTGCGGAACTCCATTTCGAAAGATTCTCTTCACGGCGCACAGTATACCATTTTCTGCCCCCTTCGCGCCACCCCTTCAACACGGCGCGGAAAAATGGTATACTAATCGGCGTTGTCAACGAAGGACAAGCGAAAGATGTGGAATTACTCTGAGAAGATGATGGACCACTTCCGGAATCCCCGGAACGTGGGGACGATCGACCAGCCCGACGGCACGGCCACCGTGGGGTCGCTCGCGTGCGGCGACGCGCTGACGTTCCAGTTCAAGCTGGGCGAGGACGGACGGATCAAGGAGGCCAAGTTCCAGACGTTCGGCTGCGCGAGCGCCATCGCCTCGTCGAGCGCCCTCACCGAGATGGTGATCGGCAAGACGCTCGAGGAGGCCTCGACGATCACGAACCAGCAGATCGCGGACTACCTCGGCGGCCTGCCGCCCCAGAAGATGCACTGCTCCGTGATGGGACGCGAGGCGCTTGAGGCCGCCATCAAGAACTACCAGACCGGCGAGAACGCCGACCGCAACCTCGAGGACGCGAAGCTCTGCGTCTGCTACAACGTGAGCGAGAACGAGGTGCGCCGCGTGATCACCGAAAACTCCCTCACCACCGTGGAGGAGGTCACCAACTTCACGAAGGCCGGCGGCGGCTGCGGCAAGTGCAAGCCGAAGATCCAGGCCATTCTCGACGAAATCAACGGGGGCGCGAAATGAAGATCGGCTTCGACAACGAGAAGTACCTCTCCGAGCAGAGCGAGGAGATCCGCCGCCGCGCCGCGAAGTACGGCAAGCTCTACCTCGAGTTCGGCGGGAAGCTGATGAACGACTTCCACGCCGCGCGCTGCCTCCCGGGGTACGACCCGAACGTGAAGCTCCGCCTCCTCCAGTCCCTCAAGGACCAGGCCGAGATCATCCTCTGCATCTACGCGGGCGACATCGAGCACAAGAAGATGCGCGCCGACTTCGGCATCTCCTACGCGGACGACGCGCTCAAGCTCATCGACGACCTCAAGCGGCTCGGCCTCCTCTTCCGCGGCGTCGTGATCACGCGCTACACGGGCCAGGTCGCCGCGCAGCAGTTCCGCCAGCGCCTCGAGAACCGCGGCATCAAGGTGTTCTTCCACTACGTCACGCAGGGCTACCCGGCGGACGTCGAGACGATCGTCTCGGAGGCCGGCTACGGCAAGAACGAGTACGTGCCCACCGAACGCCCCATCGTGGTCGTGACCGCGCCCGGACCGGGGTCGGGCAAGTTCGCCACGTGCCTCTCGCAGATCTACCACGAGCACCGCCAGGGGAAGAAGGCCGCCTACTCGAAGTTCGAGACCTTCCCCGTGTGGAACATGCCGCTCGAGCATCCGCTCAACGTCGCCTACGAGGCCGCCACGATCGACCTCAAGGACTGCAACATGATCGACCCGTACCATCTCCAGGCGTACGGCAAGACGACGGTGAACTACAACCGCGACGTGGACGCCTTCCCGCTCCTGCGCGCCATCTGGGAGAAGATGACGGGCAAGGAATGCCCCTACAAGTCGCCCACGGACATGGGCGTGAACCGCATCGGCTTCGGCATCGTCGACGACGAGGTGGTGCGCGAGGCCTCGAGGCAGGAGGTCATCCGCCGCGACTTCCGCTACATGACGGACTTCGCCCTCGGCACGACGGACCGCGACTCCGTGGCCCGCGCCGACGCGCTCATGCAGAAGCTCGGCCTCAAGCCCGAGGACCGCATCCCCGTGGAGGCCGCCCGCCAGGCCGCGCAGAACGCGAAGGAGGCCGGCAAGGGCAAGGCGGGCGGCGAGATCGTCTCCGGCGCCGCCATCCAGCTGAAGGACGGGCGCATCGTCACGGGACGCAACTCGGACGAAATGCACGCCGCCGCCGCCATGATGCTGAACGCGGTGAAGGTGCTCTCCGGCATCCCCGCGCAGATTCCGCTCATCGCGCCGAACGTGATCCAGTCCATCGCCCACATGAAGCACGACATCCTCAAGGGCGGCTACCCGTCGCTCAACCTGGACGAGGCACTGATCGGCCTCGCGATCTCCTGCACCACGAACCCCACGGCGCAGATTGCCACCGAGAAGCTCAACGAACTGCGAGGTTGCGAGGTGCACATGAC
>JAFRNO010000693.1 GCA_017430155.1 Kiritimatiellia bacterium
ACAATGCCGCCAAGCTCGACGGCATCGTGCCGGGCATGCGCGTGAAGGTGGGATTCGCGGTGGACGGCCGCGAATGGACCGACCCGAAGACGGGGAAGGTGCGCTATTTCTCCGACCTGACGGCGCTGCGCCTTGAACGGCTGGAAGAGACGATGTCGGTGCCGGAGCCGGCCGTGCCCGATGACGTGACGGCCGAACTTGACAACGACAGGGAAATCCCGTTCTGATGTCGAGGTCGCATGACAGTTTTGGAGTTGGTGCCGGCGAAGGGCTTGCCGCGGTGCACGGCCATCAGTCCGGGGGTGAAGGGGCGTGGGCTGAGATGCCCGCATTCTCCTGGGAGATTGAAGCAATCGGATCATTCGATTCCGCTTCCCGGCACCAACTCATTTTAGTGAATAGGTTATAGTGAATAGTGAATAGGTGGAAAGTAAGCAGGATGAAGTGAACAGAAGGAAAGGTGTGCAATGAAGTTTGAGGAGTATTTTTCGTTTGAGGCGATTGTGGGCGATCTGGTGAAGTGGCGGGTCGTCGGCAAGGACGTGGGCGGCACGTTGCCGCCGCGAAAGATGTGGAGCCGCGCAGGCGTGAAGGAGCGGAAGGGCGTTGCGTCGGATGTGGTGCGGCGGCAGGCCATTTGGCGGACGGTGAGACGAGCGTGCGGGGACGTGTGGGAATGTTGCCAGTGTGGGGATGGGGGAGAATGTTGCCAATGTGGGAATGTTGCCAGTGCCAATGTTGCCAGGTCCCAATTACGGTCGCGACAAGCGCGACCGCTCCCGTTACGGTGGGTACAGAATTTGATGAAGCTGGTGGAAGAGGTGCAGGGGGCGGTGTTTTCGGGGAAGGTGGCGTTTGAGGCGCCGACGATGTTCAAGATCGCCAAGGGTCGCGAAGGGGGCGTGATGCAGTATCGCGAGGTGGCGTCGTTCGAGCGGCTGGCGGACCGCGTGATTCTGAGCCGCATGACGGCGTATGTGCGCGACAGGCTGGAGGGGGTTCTTTCCGACCGGTGTTACTCGTTTCGGCGCGACCGGGATGTGACGCACCAGCTGGCGGTGAAGCGGCTACAGGAATTCAGGGAGCGGTTTCCTGCGGGAAGTCTGTTTGTGGCGGAGTGCGACATCCAGAAGTTTTTCGACAGCATCTCGCACGAGGTGATGCGCCGGCGGTGGAGGGAGGTCGGGTTCGAGGAGGCGGCGGGGAAGGTGTTGGAGGCGTATTTGAGGGTGTATGCGGCGGACGGTCACGCGGGACGCGTGACCCTATCGAGAGAGGCCGATTGTACGCGTAGGGGATTGCCGCAGGGTGGGTCGTTTTCGACGGTGTTGGCGAATCTGGTGCTGGCGGAGGCGGACCGGGCCGTGCAGGATGTGGATGACGGGCGGCTCTTCTATGCACGGTATTGCGACGACGTGGTGTTTGTGCATCCGGATGAGGCGGTGTGCCGTCGTGCGATGGACGCGTATGCGGCGGCGCTGGCGAAGCTGGACCTGCCGATGCACGAGGTGCGTCCGTTCGTGTACAAGCCGGCGGATGGTTCGTCGACGGAGTACTATTCGATCAAGAGCAAGGGACCGTTCCGGTGGCGCGAGGCGGAGAAGGGCGAGGTGGACTGCGCGCCGTGGGTGAGTTTCCTCGGCAGCCAGGTGCGTTACGACGGCGAGACGCGCATCCGCAAGGAGTCGATCGAGAAGCACATCCGCTCGCTCGGACGCGAGACGGCGAAGGCGGTGCGGGAGGCGGCTCGCGAGGACGCTCGCCCTCCCGTGGCGGCTCGCCCTCCCGTGGCGGCTCGCGTGGACGCTCGCCCTCCCGTGGCGGAATGGTTTGCGAGGTTCAGGAACCGGTTGATCGCGAAGGGCGTGGGGTATGTGACGGCGAAGGTGAAGGACTGCGACATGTGCTGGGCGGGGGCGTTTCCGAACGTGACGGACTGCGCCGAGACGAAGATGCAGATGCGGCGGCTTGACCGCGTGCGGGAGGGAATGCTCGCGAAGGTGTGGAAGATGGTGCGGTCGCAGCAAGCTGCGACCCTCCCGTTGCGGCTGTCGCGGGGCGACCGCCCTACCGGGGGATTCGGCGCGTCGAGGACGCCACGCCCTACCAGGCGGTTCAAGGGCAGGCCGTTCAGCTACTTCGGGTTTCTGGAGAAGGCCGTACGCCCCACGAACATGGCACGGCGCTTGAGGGTGTCCACGCTCTCGTATTCTGAACTGTGAGAAAGGTGTGTAAGATTTTGGTAGACGGAGCGAGTAGGCAGTAGAAAGGAAACGCCAGAATGCAGAATGAGTTTGACAGCCCGGATGAGTCCGAATGGGACGAGGAGGAGCCGTACTACGACTGGGACGATCCCGATTGGCGGGAGGATTGGGACGAAGCGGAAGCGCCAGGGATGCGTGCCGGGATGCCCACATTCTCCCGAGAGAACGAAACGGTCGAGCGGTAACGATCCCGCGCGGACGGGGAAGTCAATGGAGGCGTTCTTCGAGTCGACCTCGTTCGAGGATGCGATCCGCAACGCGATTTCCCCCATAAGGGGGTAAGAACTAGAGCCCGAGGAGCCTACGGCCGGGGACGATCGCCGCGAAGAACCCGCTCGCCTCCACCGTTGGGTCAACGTGTCCGTCGTACACCAGGGCGGGACGCTTGCTCATGCCGCGCCGTAACGGCAGGCGCTTCATCCTCTCCGCGACTTCCCTCTCGACCTCCGGTCCGATTTCACTCCGACGCTTGACCTCCACGACGTATGCGGTCCTCGGGGTCTGGACGAGGAGATCGATCTGGCAGCCCTTTTTCTCGCCGTTGCGGTCCTTCCGCACATTCCGATACGGCGCGGCGGATTCAACGGTCGAGTTCCCGATGCCAAGGAACGGCACCACGTCCATCGCGTTGTTGACGATGAGGTTCTCGAACTGCAAGCCCATCACGGTATTCCAGTCCGGCAGCGACGATAACGAGGCGAAGCGGTACGATCCACGCATGATCATTCCCTTGCGCGGCTCGATGTATTTCAAGTAGAAGCGGGTGTAGTTGTCCCGTAGACGGTATCTCGAAACGCGCGCCTCCTCGCCGGTTTCGGGGTTGAGCCCGGGATCGGGATCGATAAACCCGCCTTCGGCGAGTTCCTTGAGTCGGTTGGAAAGGTCGCCGTTTCTCTCGATCTCGAGCCGTTGCGCAATTTCCGCTCCGCTCATGGGACCTTCCGCCAGGAGCCCGAGAATGCGCCTTCGGACGACCACGTTGTCGCCGAACATCGTATTGAAGATTGCATCGAAGTCCTTGAAAAGCACACCCTCCTTCCTGAAGCAAAGTCGGCGGATATTCTCTTCGGCAGAAAGGCCGGGGTCGACCTCCTCAAGATAACGCGGCACGCCGCCCGTCACGGACAAGACGTCAAATATCTCTCGCTCGTTCAGTTCTGCCGCCACCGGTTTCCAGAATTCCGCGCATTCGGCTAGTGACAGCTCTGTCAAGATATAGTCTCGTGAGAAACGTCCGATGAATCCGGCGTTACCGAGAATGTTCTCCTTGATCCAGGCCGATACCGACCCGCACACGACGAGCACGAGCTTTTCGTGGCGATGGAAGTAGGATTCCCAGGCATTGCGCAACATGGCGGGGAAGTTTGGATCACATCCTCCCATCCAGGAGATCTCGTCCAGGAGGATGACGGTCTTCTTGGAATCGTCGATTGCCCTGTCAAGCCAGAAAAACGCATCCTTCCATGTCGGAAGCGAGAGGATCGGCGAGTTCGTGAGACGGGCAAGGGTGGCGGCGAATTCCTTAAGTTGGTCCTCGTTTGTGACTTCATGCTCCCCATCAGGCGCCAAACCCTCGAATTCCATGTAGACGTCAGCCGTACGCTTGGCAAACTCGCGGAAAAGCGTAGACTTGCCGATTCGTCTGCGCCCCCGGCAGGCGACAATCGATGACGTTCGCTTGCGCCACAGCGATTCAAGGTCGTCTAGATACTCTTTTCGTCCGATGAACATAGGTTTTCGCTCCTTCGCTCGTTCCGCTTCGCTCACTCTCTCAGTCGCTCAGGTATTCCTCGTCGTGTTTTCACTCCTTCGCTCGTTCCGCTTCGCTCACTCTCTCAGTCGCTCATGTC
>JAFRNO010000694.1 GCA_017430155.1 Kiritimatiellia bacterium
TGAGCGTTTCCGCGTCGTTCGCCTCCTTCGCGAGCTTTTCAAGGAGGTCGACAAGCTTCTCGATGCCCGGCTCGTCGAGGTGCGTCTCGATGTACGCCTTGAGCGCGGGAATCTTCTCGGCGGCGGAAAGCCCGTTGTCCTCTGAAAACATGGTGAGCGTCTGCTGGACTTCAGCGCTCGGTTTCTGTTCGCTGCCGACCGGTGTGCCATCGGGGTTGAGGTAATCTGGAGCGCGCTTTGTGTCCGGCATCTTCACCGGTTCCTGTCGCAGCATCCCGCCATGCGCTGAGGCGGGATAGAAACACCCTACTCCTCCGTTGACTTTCGAAGTGGGTGTCGCACTACCGCCCTGCGAGGTCGTGCCCCCGCCAGACGAGGAAGTTCCGCCACCACCAGACGAGGAAGCCCCTCCACCGCCCTGCGTTGTCCCGCCGCCTGTCTCTCCTCTCCCGCTTGTCCCGCCTGTCTCACCTGTCCCGGCAGCGCTAACTCCTGCCAGCGCGACGATTTCGCTCGCGCTCAAGGCGCGGTTGTAGATGCGCACGTCGTCCATGTCGCCCCAGTAGTTTTCGCGGTCAACATAGTCGTCGCGGCCTAACATGAAGTCCTCGTCGTTCGGCACGAACTGCCCGCTCGTGCTCTTCGGCTCGCCTGGCTTGCCGTTCACGTACGCGACGGTCTTGCTCCCGTCGTAAACGATGGCGACGTGCTGCCAGACCCCTAGTTTCAGGCCTTCCGGCATCTTGGCCGAGACATCCGGCGAATCGTTTCTATACGAATCGTTCATGTACAACGTGCCGGAGTCTTTCGCAAACAACCCGTACTGCCGCTTTTGTTCGCCTTTCGAGAACACGTTTACCCAGGTGTTGTCCCATCGCTCCGGCTTGATCCACGCCGCGATCGTGGAAACAGAGGTAATGCCCTTGAGCGAAGGCGATGAAGGCACCCTTATCGCGTCGCATTTGCTGCCGTCGAAGTGATAGGCCGCATTCGCCTTGCCGTTGCGGTCGGAGGTCAAGGTCGCACCCTCCACCTTGCCGTGGTTGCCGTTGCCGCTCGCGTCGTTCGCATTTCCGTCCAGCGGCCAGTGCGCCGCCAGGCCGACGTTTGACACATTGCCGCTGTCCGGCGTTGTTCCGTTCGTCCCGCCGCCGTGGCCGAGAATCAGCGTGGACTTGTCGTCGCTGTACGTCTGCGAAAGCGACGGCGCGATGGAAACTGCGCACGGCTTCGATTCGCTGTTCGAGCCGATGTACTCTTTGCTGTCGCTGCCTTTTCTGGCGATGACTTCCTCTATGCCGTCTGTGATCGTGACGCTTTTGCAGGAACCGCCGTACGCCTTTCCGATGGCGGGGCAGCAGCGTGCGCCGATCGCCTCCACCTTCCCGCCGGAGATCGTGATTGATCCGATTTCTTTGCCTTCCCAAGAAGCCCCGATTCCTGCTGCCGTATGAGCCCAATAGGGGAGGTTGCCGTCGAACGGCCCCGCGTTCGCGCGAACTTTTCCGCCCGCGATGACGATCGCGCTGTTCGTCGAGCAGATGCCGATTCCCGCACAGCCCTTGCTGCCCGTCGCCGTTATGTCGCCCCCGAGGATGCGGATAGTGCCGCATCCTGCGCCCGTGCTGCCTCCTATTCCGCTGGCCTCGCCTCTGCCAGTCGCAACAATCACGCCGTTCGAAATCACGATCTCGCCGCAATCTCCGCAGCCGTGGGAGTCGCTGCTGAAGCCGCCCGCGCCGATTCCCGCGCCGCCGAAACGCCCCGCCGCACCGATGGCCTCTATGCGCCCGGTCGTGGCTATGACGATGTTCCCGCAGGGCGAGTCGTTGCCGCCGCCGATTCCCGCGCCATTGTTGCCGTAGCGCTCATGGTTGTATTTGTATTGGTAGGCCAGCGCGGTCGCCTTGACGTTCGCGTTGTCCTTGATCGTGATGTTTCCGCAACTGCCACCATTGCCGGCCGCGCCGATCGCCGCCGCGCTGTATCCGGCGACTGCCGTCACGTCGGCATTGCCGCAGATCGTGATGTCGCCGCATTTCCCACTGTACGACGCCGCGCCGATTGCCGCCGCGTGTGCACCGCCCGCGATGGCCGTGACCTTGCCGCCCGCGATGACGATGTTTCCGCAGCGGCCGTAGTTGTTGTTCATACCCAACCACTTTGAGCATGCGCCGATGGCGCTGCAGTATTCCTTGACCGAAACGGCCTCGAGATACCCCTCGCCCTTGATGGTGAGCGTGTGCCCTGGGGGAACGTAGATGGCCGAAGCGCATGTCATGTAGTTCGAGGCAACATTCCTCGTGTTCGGCGCAAGGATGATCGTGGCGTCGCCCACACAAGCGACTGCGGCCTTTTTCCCGTCGGAGGAATACTCCGCATACACGCCGGCGAACGTCACCGTCGCGCCGGCCTCGATGGTGATGCCGATGCTCGGGAAGTTACCTGTCAGCGTCTGCCCGTTGCGCGCGTAGCCCGGTGCATCGTCCGTGCTCGCGGCCGACGCGGCGGAGAGCGCCAGCGCCGCGATTGCAAGCACCTTGAATGTTGCTGAATGTCGTGTCATCTCATGTCTCCGAAGGTCACTTGAAATCTTCGTCTGTAAAGTCGATGAGGTTGGTCACGACCTCATCGTCCTTAGATGCGGGCTGAGGCGCGGGCTTTGCCGGCTTGGACGCAGGCTGCGGCGCGCCGAAGTCGCGGTCGAGCGCCCGCTTCACCCTGTCGTCGGCCTCCTTGTCCCTCTTGTCCGTACCGGAGGCAGTCTCGAGGGTGCGCTTGACCATCGCGCCGCCGATGGACTTGGAGAAGGCCTCCTCCTGAGCCTTGCGCTTCTCCTCGGCCTCGGCCTTCATCTTCTCGAACTTCGACTTCGTCATGACGTCGCCCCACTGCTTGCGCATGATCTCCTCGCGTGTCGGCTCCTTTTCGCAGCCGACCGCAAACACCAATGCACCGGCCAGGACGACCAGGGCGATTCCACCTAATCTCTTCTTCATTGCTGTTTCCTTTCTGAATCGGTTGTGGAAGCTTTTTTCCGACCGCCCGTTCTTTGCCTCTTCGGCTTCTTCTTCGGAAGGTGTTGTTCGATGAACTCACGAACCTCGGCGTAGTCCTCGCGCGGCACGTGAATGTCCTCCGATCCGTTAAACGTCTCGATTGCGATCTTGCCCTTCTTCTCGTCGCACTCTACGCCCCTGAGCATAATAAGGTCAATGTTTTTCTCTTTCTTTCCTTTGTCGTAGAGGAAATTGTTCAGTGCCACCCGCTGCCCCGGCTTCATCGGGAAGAACATCATGATCCAGGCGATGGAACGCAGAGACTTCAAGCGTCCTTGGTTGTGCGAGATCTTGCGGCCCTTGATGCCGCGCGCGTCCATCTCGTACTCCCATTCGTCCACGCCGCCATGCGCCCAGGCCCAGAGATAGTAGGAAGGAAGCAGCAACACCATGAAGATGAGAAACACGAGCCCCCATATCTTGCCTTGGGCAGACATGAGACTGAGCGAGAACCCGTCCGCGAAGCCGCACACGACCGTAAAAAACACGAATGCGATCGCCGGCGCGATCGTGAACGCGATGAGACACGCCTTGATGCTACTCCAATCGCGGTACAGGTGCTTCGCATGCACCCACTTCAACACGCCTTTTTCATCTCGTTCCATTAGGATCACTCGTCCATCGCCATGCGGAAGCCGACATACGCCCGTGTCACGTCTGGCGGGCACAGATCCCGCTTGACACTCCGGCAATCGACAGCCCGCCAATATGAATAGAAACAACCGCCACGAACCGTCCTGTACCGCACTGAAGAGTCTCCCCCCTTGGGATCCGTCAACTCCTTTGGGTGCGTGATGTAATAGTCCTTGTGCCGATCGGAGCACCACTCCGCGACATTTCCGGCCATGTCGTGGAATCCCCAGGCGTTCGACGCGTATGAACCGACCTTGACGGCATGGCCGATATTGGGACCCTGCTTCTCGGTGCCAAACGGCTTTGTGCCGTTGCAGTTCGCCTCCGTGCCGTTGCAGGTGTCGCCCCAGTGAAACACGGTGTCCGTCCCGGCCTTGCAGGCATACTCCCACTCCGCGTCGGTTGGGAGCCGTGCGCCGCCGCCGACCTTCTTGACGAACGACGCAGCATCGTCCCATGACATGTTGTTGACCGGCAGATCGTCGCCGGATGATTCCGGATCGGAAGGATTCGCCCCCATGACGCTCTTCCATTGCGCCTGCGTCACTTCGTACTTGCCGAGCCAAAAGCCCTTCGTCAGCGTGACCTTGATCTGCGGACACACGTCGTGCGATTCTTTGCCAGGGGAATCCTCTCTACTCCCCATCATGTACGTGCCGGGCGGACAGTAGATCATCTCCATCGTCGCGCCGCCGGGGAGCGTGACGGTCTTGGTTTTGGCGGCGGTGGTGGCGGACGTCTGCGGCGGTCGCGGGGCGCCCGCCCTACCCTGCGACGGCGGTGTCGCCACATCGCCCGATGCGGCCGATGCGGGAGGGACGCGCTCCTGCGCGTCCGGTTTCCCCGCCGTCTCTTCCAGCAAGAAACGCACGCCGAGCCAATCGCGCTCATTGGCGCTGGAGAACCAAGAACGTTCGGCCGAGCGGCAGGTGAAGCTCTGGCCCTTCCAGGCCCCGCCGCGGTAAACCTTGAGATCCTGAGCCCCGTCCCTGTGGAGCGGATCCGTGGCGTTTTCCGCCGAGGGCCTCTCCTGCCAGTCGTCCTCGCACCACTCCGCCACGTTTCCGGCCATGTCGCAGAGTCCCCAGGCGTTCGGCTCGTAGGAACCGACCTTCACTGTCTTTCCGACGGTCGGGAGCGACTTTTCGGGCTGGGAGGAGTCCGTGCCGTCGTAGTTGGCCTTCGCCGTGCTCGGCTGAAAGCCCCAATGGTAGGTTGTGCGCGTCCCGGCGCGGCAGGCGTACTCCCACTCCGCCTCGGTTGGGAGGCGCATCTTCGCGCCCAGCGCCGCTCCGGCCTTCTCGGCGAACTCCCGGCACGACTTCCACGAGACCATTTCTACGGGCAACTGATCGTCGCCCGTGAAGTGCGACGGGTTCGCGCCCATCACGCTCTTCCACTGTCCCTGTGTGGTCTCATACTTCGCGAGCCAGAATCCCTTCGTGAGCGTGATCTTCCGGCGCGGCTCCTCATCCTTGGAAGGAGCCCATTCGCCGTCGTTCTGCCCCATCGTGAACGTGCCCTTCTCGCACCAGACGAACTCCATCTCCGCGCCGCCGGGGAGAGTTACGGTCTTCGTCTTCGCGGTGGTGGCGGCGGATGCGCCGGTCGGTATCGTGATCGCCTTCTTCGCGAACTTTCGGTAGATGCCGAGGCTGTCCACGATCTTGTTGCCCTGCTCGCAGGTGAAGTCTGTCATCGGGACTGACGTCGTCGGCGTTCCGTACACCTCCGGGTCGAGTCTCTTCAGCTCCGCCTCGCACCACGCCGCCGTCGCCGTCTCGCCGGCTTCCCGCGCCACGTCCCGCAGCAAGTCGATGAGCTCGACGCTCTCCGGGCGCGCTTCCACCATCTTCTTCAGCACCGGAAATTTCGCCGACGCCTTCATCGGGCTCTTCGGGCCGTACAGCCGGATTGCGCTGTCGATGCCGAAGCCCTTCTGGGGAAGGAACACCACCTTCTTGAGGATTTCAAGCGCCTCGGCGTCGAGAGGACGCCCCTTCGGCGGAAATACGTACAAGGCCATGAAGCCGCCCA
>JAFRNO010000695.1 GCA_017430155.1 Kiritimatiellia bacterium
CCGGCGCGTACGAGGTGCTTGACGGACAGCAGCGCATTACGAGCTTCGGGCGTTTCGTCCGCGGCAAGTTTCCCATCACAGACGCGGATGGCGTACCAAAGTGGTTCGACGGGCTTGGCGACGAGCGCCGCGAAAGGCTGCTTGGCTCGCCGCTCACCGTCTATGTCTGTGAGGGCGAGCGCGAGGAAATACGCGAGTGGTTCAAGACCATCAACATCGCCGGTGTTCCGCTCGTGCAGCAGGAGCTTCTGAACGCGATCTACTCGGGTCCGTTCGTAACGGCGGCAAAGGCGGTCTTCTCGAATTCTGGCAACTCCGACATGCAACGGTGGAAGAACTACGTGAAGGGGAACGAGCGGCGGCAGGACGTGCTCGAAACGGCGCTTTCGTGGGTTTCAGGCGGCAAGGGAAACATCGAGAAGTACATGGGCCGACACATCTGCGACGCCGGTTGCGACGAGCTCAAGGCATGTTTCACGAGCGTCATTGACTGGATTGACGGCGTCTTCAAGGGCGTGAAGGATGAGATGTGCGGGCTGGAGTGGGGAGAGCTCTATGGACGGTTCCACTCCCAGGCCTACAACGCCGATACCGTGTGGAAGCGAGTCGAGGAGCTGCACGAAGATGACTTCGTGACCTCGAAGCGCGGCATATTCGAGTACGTCCTCGGCGGGGAGGCGGACACGAGGCTCCTCAATGTGCGCGTCTTTGACAAGCGCGACGCCAAGACGGTATACGCCAGGCAGACTGCCGACGCCGCGAAGAAGGGCGTCTCAAACTGCCCGCTTTGCGCGATAGGCCATGAGGCGAACGCGAAACGCATCTGGAAGTTCGAGGAGATGGACGCCGACCATGTGACCGCATGGAGCAAGGGCGGGGTGACGGACAGCTCAAACTGCCAGATGCTCTGCAAGACGCATAACCGCGCCAAGGGCAACGCCTAGCCATGTTTCTTGTGGTCGCCGGACGAAGTAAACGCCTCCTTGTCGAACTAAACGCATCACGGTTTGACGTGGTGGGCGTTTAGTTCGCCTGACGGAGGCGTTTGCCGTGTCTTTTTGTGTCGTCAGGCAGGGCGGGAGGTGGTTCCCCGCGCGGTTTCTGCCCGTTTTCGGGCGTGTATTGCATGTGCGCGGGCAAAGGCGTGGCCAGGCCGCCTGCGGGGAGGCTTACGGCTCCTGCCCCCGTTGGCGGCCGCGCCCATGTATGTGTCCAGGCCGGCGCCCGGAAGGGCCGTCCGGCATCGGCCGCTTGCGTCTGGCTACTTCCTCATGACCGTCACCGTTTCGTACAGCATCGGCTGGCGTATGCCCACGAGCGAGGGCTTCAGGCAGACCGTCTTCGGGTCGACGTGCGAGACGCCGAGGGCCGTCGCCGCGTCCTCCCCGTAGTGCATTTTGAAGACGTCGTACGGCGTCCTGTCGCTCTGCACGTACCTGACGTACGCGTTGACGTGCGACATGGCCAGCGACACCTGCTCCTGCGTGAGGTTGTCAAACGACGTCCCCTTTGGCAGAATCTCCCTTACGATCTCATGGTTCCGTTCCAGCTGCGACTTCTGGTTGGAGTTCATGGGGTCGCAGAAGAAGACCCTGGCCCTCGGCGTCCCGTCGGGGGCCTTTTCGATCTTCGAGGGGTTCGAGAACTCGGAGCCGTTGTCGGTGAGGATGACCGGGAACAGCTTCCGGAAAGTGTCCGGGCCGAGCGCCTTCCATAGGTCGTCGAACACGGCGCCGACCGACGCCGCGCACTTGTCCGGGATGAGGTACGCGGCCATGAACGACGCCTCCGGGAAGTGCAGGGTCAGCAGGCACTTCCCGCCAACCCGGCCGATGACGAGGTCCATCATCACGACATGCGTGTCGGGGTGCTCCTCCATGAAGGCCATGTAGTCGGCGTAGGTCCTGCCGACGCGGCACCCCTTCTCGACCTTGTACTCGCGCTCCTTCGCCCGTTTCCTCCGCGGCCTGACCATGCACGAGCGCTTCATGTCGCCGCGCTTGGCGGAGAGGTGGCCGTCGTGCAGGTACCGCGACACCGTGCGCTCGTCGCGCGTGAAGCGGTCCCTGTTCGCCACGAAGATGTGGTGCAGGGACTGCCCCTTCGCGATGCCGGGCGAGACGAGGCCGTCGATGTACGCCAGCTCGCTCTCGCCGGCCTCGATCCCGGACCTCGCCTCGGAAAGGGTGGCCCTGTACGCCTTGTGCGCCTCCCTCGCGACATAGAACGTCTTCAGGAGATGGCACCGCCCCTCGTCCGGGCAGCCGTTGCAGACCATCCCGGGCCGCGACAGGCGCCTGGGGCACTCGATGCGCCCGTACATGGGGCAGAGGTCGTTGCACCGCCTGTCCCGGCACGCCGCGCACCTCCGGCGGCATCCCGGACGGTCCCTGCACAGCCCGCACACCGCGCAATCGGCCCTCCTCGTGCACTGGTTGGGGGAGTAGTGCGTCCCTTTCCGGCTGTCCACGGCGTGCTTCCGCACCTCCCGCGACACCGTCGTCCTGTCGTGCGAGAGCGCGTCAGCGATCTCGCGTATCGTCTTCCCGGCGCGAAGACCGGCCTCGATGTAGGCCCTGTCCGCGTCCGTGAAGTGCTTGTTCCGTTCACTCATTGGGTTGCTCCTTGTTGCGGCCCTGCGCCACCATGGCGCCGGGCCGCAACAAGGAAAACATGTTCCCTTGGCGAAGTAAACGCCTCCACCCCCTAGGGGGTGGCGCAGTCGGCGGCCGACCGTGCCAACGCCCGCGCAGGACCCGGTCCAACGCGATTCGCCAAACTAAACGCACACCCATCCGAACAACCACCTCACGCTCATCCCGCAGGGTCCAGGCAAAGTAAACGCACTCCCACTCCGCAGGAGGGGTGGGCGTTTACTCTGGCTTACCACCGGGTGCGAAGTGATGAGCATTCCCGCGCAAACAATTTGATATAATCTTGGCAATGCGCTGCTTCGAGGACATTCGCGGAATCTACCGGAGAGAGGGGCCGATTGGGCGCGCCGTCATGGTCGCCATGCTTGTCTCGGCGGTGATTTACGGCGGATCGAAGCCCGGGCTGCGCTCCCTGCCGCCCCCGAACGAGGATGTGACAATAGCAAACGCACAGTTCACAGTTGCCGAACGGACGCTTGGCCTCGCATGCGTCACAAACACTGTGGCAATCGCCGGCTTGGGATTCCGGGACTCCGGTCTGGCCGACTTTGAAGCAACGTCAAATGCCGTTGCCAAGGCGTCGTGGCTTGCGACTGGCGTTTACGACGACTATTTCACCCTCACCCCGTCGGCGGACGCCCCAATCCGCATTGGCACGAACGATGTGCGGAGGCTGATGGTCTTTTCCCATGGTTTTGCCAGGGCCATGCTCGAAAGCGGAGCAGTCATGTCCCTTGAACCTTTCCACGCCCAGATGTCGTTCATCGCACAGAGCAAGTGGGCGGAGTACGGCGTCACCTCGCGCTGCTGGACGGCGTCGTCCCCCGAGTCAACCATCATCGCATGGGAGAACGCCCTGCTGAACCGGGACACGGCGCTGCCGCTGTCATTCCAGATGGAGTTCCTCGCGGGCGGCGACATCGTCTGCCGCTACGGCGACTCCGCCGTGATCGACGCGCTGACAAACGCGACCATATCCCTTGGCAGCCTGTCCAGCCCCCCGTGGGCGGACAATTCCACTTCCATCACCGGCACAATCGCCCGCGCCTCTTCGCTCCTTTTCGCCAGCATAGCCGCATTCGGCGACGGCTCGGGCGATGCGGACAACGACGGCCTGACCGACTACGACGAACTGATGCTGCACGGAACAAACCCGATTGCGGCCGACACGGACGGCGACGGTCTGACGGACTTGTCGGAGGTCACGGACGGAACCGACCCGCTCAACCCAGATACAGACAATGACGGCATACCCGACGGGCAGAACGTCGCGAGCTGGGCTTCGCATCCGCTTTGGGCGAACGCGACAAACGCGAACTTGACAATACGCCTTGCCGAAACCAATGCCGCCTCCCGCGCCGTCGTCCGCGTTGACGACCTCGCCTTTTTCCTCTACGGCACCAATGCCGCCTGCCTCTGTCTTCCTACAGGGATGTTCCACGAGATTGACTATGCTACGGCGGATGGCATCGCGCATGGGCTTGATGTCGTTTTCGGGAACCCAGTTTCTGGCGAAGCACCGATTCGCGGCGGCGCGGGCGAATCCTACGGGTGGTTCGTGGACGATCCCGGAAGTCTCCTTTCAGGCACACGGGCGAAATGCGGCCATGCGACGGTCGCCCTAGTCTCGTTAAGCCTTGTGCCGCAGGATTCGACTTGCGTCCACAGCGGCACGGGATGCACCTTCCGCGTCGAGATGGCGCCAGACGACTGGCAAAGGGCAAAGGACAGCGCAGACTTGGACAACCTCGTGCTTATGCCGGATGGCTCGCTCTTCCTTCCAGTGCCCAATACGCCCGGCGACTATTCCGACGGGACACTCGTCCTCGGCTACCCGTACCTGCGCGACGGGGCAATCATGCGTTCCGTTACAGCGCACCGCTGCGAGGGATGGTCCGGCCTCCTCTGCCCGATATGCGGCACGTACCACGACTCGGGGAACTCCTGCGACCACGACCCGCAGTGCGCCGCAGGCCACTTGCCGCCGGAGGAGTGCGACTGCGACCCAATCCAGGTCCCCTTCAACTGCGACGACGACGACAATGACGGCCATGAGGACCGAACCCAGCAGGACCTTGCAACTGGCGAGGACGACTGCGTGCCCTTCAGCCCGATGCGCGCCGGCTACGCCTACTGCTGCTGCAACCGCGTTTACTTCTCCGTCCGCGTCAACTCCATATCGTCCAACCTCCGCCTGTGGGAGGGCGGTGCGAGACTTCAGGCCGGAAGCGTCTCGGACGGAGGGGACTGGATCGTCGAGGGCATTGCCACGAACACTTCGGGGCAGACATCGCGCATCTCATACACGGTCCTCGACGGCGACGAAAACGAGGTCGCGACCATAACGCGCAAATTCGTCGTCTCTCCTTCCGTCTCGTTCTCCTTTGACGCGGACTCCATTCTGCCGGACGGCAAGGTCGTCGTCGTCAAGCGTTCAACCGATCCCGTGCGCATCAACGACACGACGATCAACGTGCATGCGTCCGGCCTCGCGGACGGCGCGTACCGCCTCGTCGCGGACAGGGCGAAGTTCCACAACAACGCGACTTTATCCGCCATTGAACTCGACGGCGGCGCCGGAGACGCCAACATCTACGGCGACATCCCAAGCTCCACCATGGGTGACGCCACGCTCGCGCTGCAGACGATTGGCGGAACGACGCTCTGCACCACAAACTTCACCGTGCTATGGGTTGACATATCCATGCGGTGCGGACAGGATGATAATTTCTCCTCGGACAATGGTTGTGCAATAAAGCCCAGTCCGGCCAAGCTAGGTGCGCAAAGAGTTTTTGTCGGCGGCGTTGAAGTTAGCATGGGCAATAACGTGGAGTTCATCGGCTCAATTCATCCATCTGATTTTGTTTCAAGCGTATCAATGAATC
>JAFRNO010000077.1 GCA_017430155.1 Kiritimatiellia bacterium
TCAAAAGGCCACAAAGAAAGGTAACAAAAATGAAGATGATCGCTCGTATGTTCTGCGCTGTCGCCCTCGTGGCTGGCGCTCTCTCCCTGACCGGTTGCGGTGACAAGGAGCCCGTGAAGGACGCGAAGCCTGCCGCCGCCGAAGTCAAGGACGCTGCCAAGGACGCCCAGGACGCTGCCAAGGACGCCGCCAAGGACGCCAAGGACGCCGCCACGGGTGCCGCTGACGCCGTCAAGGACGCCGTCAAGAAGTAAGCAATTAGTCGGTCCCTAACCGACGGGGTATCGCTAATGCCCCTCAACGGGCGACGGGTCAATCCCCGCCGCTCGTTTCTTTTTCATAACGACAACACGGAGGAGCTCCATGAAGGCAGGTTGGATTTGTTTTGCGGGAATGGTGGCATGCGCTTGTTCGTCAGCCATCACGCTGGAGGAGGGCTTCCGCAGCCCGCCCAACTCGGCGAAGCCGCACACGTGGTACCACATGATGAACGGCAACGTCACGAAGGAGGGCATCACCTGCGACTTCGAGGCGCTCGCGAAGGCCGGCGTCGGCGGCGTGCAGATGTTCGACGCGGGCTGCAACATCCCGCCGGGTCCTCTTGACTTCAACTCCCCCGAATGGTTCGACATGTTCAAGCACGCCGCCGCGGAGGCGCGGCGGCTCGGTCTTGAGATCTGCATCCCCAACTGCTCCGGCTGGTCGTCCTCGGGCGGTCCCTGGAACATGCCCTCGAACGGCATGAAGTTCGTCACCTGGCGCGAGGTGAAGACTACCGGACCTTCGAAATTCCACGCGGAACTGCCGCGCGACAAGAACGACCACGGCTTCTACGAGGACATCGCCGTCGTCGCCTTCCCCACGCCGCCGGCGGAGGCGCTCACGTTTCCGGACGTGAAGACGACGGTTGACGGATCTTCGCTCCTCCTCTCCTCCGACAAGCCGTTCACCGCGCCCGCCGTCACGTTCCAGATTTCGTACGGACATCTCTGGGGCGGAGACGCCACGGTGAACGTGGAGACGTCGGCGGACGGCACGTCGTTCACGCGCCTCGAGTCGTTCCGCATCCCGCTCGCGCGTTCCGGCGTGGGCAACCACGGCGAGCGCTTCCATGCCTTCCCCGCCCCCGTCACCGCGCGCGTCATCCGTCTCTCGTTCACGAAGAGTCCCGTGCCCATCAAGCCGCGCGCCGCGCGCCTCGAAGCGCGCGCGATGCTCTCCAACCTCGCCGCCAAGACCTTCGCCGTGCGCCAGGAGTGCGCGCTCGACACGGTGAACGCCGGTGCGGACCAGCTCGTCCAGAAGGACAAAGTGCGCGACATCACCGCCCACCTCGCGGCGGACGGCATGCTTGACTGGAACGTGCCTGCCGGCGACTGGACGATCGTGCGCATCGGCTACCTCTGCAACGGCCGTTGCAACCATCCCGCGTCCGACCACGGCAAGGGGCTTGAGGTGGACAAGCTCTCCGCCTCCGCGATGGACTACCACTTCAACCAGTACGTGGCGCGCCTCTGCGAGCACCTCGGGTCGCTCGCGGGCGCCGTGGAAAGCGGCTTCAACAACATCCTCGTGGACAGTTACGAGGTGGCCTCGCAGAACTGGACGCAGGGTTTCGACAAGACTTTCGAGGCGCGCATGGGCTATTCGCTCCGCCCCTATCTGCCCGTCTTCGCGGGGCGCATCGTGGGGAGCGTGGACGAAAGCGAGCGCTTCCTCGAGGACTTCCGCCGCGTGGTGGCCGACCTCTTCGCGGAGAACTACGCCGGCCACCTCGCGGAGCTCTGCCACCAGCACGGCCTCTTGCTCTCCATCGAACCGTACGGCAACGCGCCGTGCGACAACCTCCAGTACGGACAGGACGTCGACATCCCGATGGGCGAGTTCTGGTCCTCCGCCATGTCCGGCGACCACGCCATGGGTTCGGGCAACGGACGCTTCGCCGCCTATCTCGCGCACGTGTGGGGCCGCCGCTATGCCGCCACCGAGTCCTTCACCGCCGACCCCGGCAGGGGCGGCCGCTGGCTCACCACGCCGTTCACCATCAAGGCGCAGGGCGACGGCGTCTACTGCGAAGGCGTGAACCGCATCATCTACCATCGCTTCACGCACCAGCCCTGGCCGGGGAACAAGTACCTGCCGGGCATGACGATGGGACGCTGGGGCATGCACCTCGACCGCACGCAGACGTGGTGGGAGTTCTCCGGCCCGTGGTTCCTCTACCAGGCCCGTTGCCAGTGGATGCTCCAGGAGGGGAAGTTCGTTGCGGACGCGCTCTTCTTCTGCGGCGAGCAGGCGCCGAACCAGGGCGGCAACACGGACGGCTCAGCCGACGTTTCCGCGCGCGACATGAAGTTGCCCGACGGCTACAACTGGGATATCTGCGCCACGAAGGCCCTGAAGGAGCTGAAGGTCGTGGACGGCTGCGTCGTGGTGCCCGGCGGCGTCGCGTACCGCCTGCTCGTCCTGCCGCCGCGCAAGACGATGTCCGAGGACCTGCTCCGCGCGGTGGACGCCCTGCTCGACGCGGGCGCGAAGGTGTGCGGCATGGTCAAGCCCGTGCGCGCCCCCGGCCTGCGCGGCTATCCGACGGCCGATGGACGCGTCAGCGCTCTCGCCGAGAAGGTGTGGGCGAAGGGCGTCTTGACCTGCCGTCCCGCCGAGGCGCTCCAGAAGCTCGGCGTGGAACCCGACTTCGCCTCCGCCGCCACCGATCCGGCTCCCCAGTGGATCCACCGCCGCGGCGAGGGGGCCGACTGGTATTTCGTCGCGATGAACAACGTGCGGACGCGCACGTTCGAGGCCTCGTTCCGCCAGACCGGGCGCACGCCCGAGATCTGGGACGCCGTGGCGGGCACGTCGCGTCCCGCCGACGTCTGGCGCGAGGCGGACGGGCGCACCTACGTGACGCTCACGTTCCCGCCGAGCGGCAGCGCGTTCGTGGTGTTCCGCGCGCCCGCGGCGGCTCCGCACGCGGTGAACGTGGCCGTCACGTCCACGCCGCGTCCCGATCCCGTCGAGCCCGCGCCGCCGCACAAGTTGACGATCGAGAAGGCTCTCTACGGCGTCTTCGCCCAGCCGGGGCGTCCGGACTGCGCGGAGGTGTCGTCCTTCCTGAAGCCGGGCGAGCGCGTGCGCGTGGACAACGCTGCGCTCGGCGGCGATCCGGCCTTGATGCAGCACAAGAAGCTGGAGGTCAAGTACGTGCTGGACGGCCGCGAGAAGTGCGACGTGGTGAAGGAGCACGCCTCCTACACGCTTCCAAACGGCGCGCAGCTGAAAAGCGCGTGGTACGGCGTGATCGACCCCAAGTGGAAGTCGGCCGAAGACGTGGTGGTCGACATCACGAAGAAGGTCGCCGCCCGGGTGAAGGACGGCACCGTGTCCGTCAAGATCGACAACAAGCTTGCCGGCGGGGACCCGATGTACCTGACCGTGAAGACGGCGCGCATCACGTACACGAACGACGGCGTCACGCGCACGGAAACGCTTGACGAGAACACGGTCTTCAACGTGCCCGCGGGCGCGGCGCCCATCGAGCCGCCGCCCGTGTGGGAATGGAGCGACGGCAAGATCCTCGCGTGGCAGCCGCTCGCCGCGGAGGTGACGCCCGCGTCCGGAACCGTGACGCGCTACACGGCCGAGCCGCCGGCGCCCGTTCTCGTGGGCGGCGCCTGGAACGTGGCGTTCCCGGAGGGGTGGGACGCCCCGGCGTCCGTCACGTTCCCGCGCCTCGTCTCGTGGACGGAGCGTCCCGAGGACGGCGTGAAGTACTTCTCCGGCACCGCCACGTACACGAAGCGCGTGTCCGCGCCGCCGCTGCCGGCGGGGGCGCGTCTCGTGCTCGACCTTGGCGACGTGAGGAACTTCGCGGAGGTGACGGTGAACGGCAAGACGTATCCCGTCCTCTGGAAGCCGCCGTACCGCGTGGACGTGACGGACGCAATAAATTGCGTCCCTCCCGCGGGAGGGTCGCGCGTCCTCGACCTCTCCATCCGCGTCACGAACCTTTGGCCGAACCGCCTCATCGGCGACGACCGCCTCTACGCGGACGACTGCGAGTGGAAGGGCGTGATGCGCCGCGGCGTGAAGGAGATCGGCATCAAGGACCTGCCGCAGTGGGTGAAGGCAGGTATGCCGTCTCCGACGGGCCGTCACACGTTCACCACCTGGAAGCACTGGGACAAGCATGACGAACTGCTGCCGTCCGGCCTGCTCGGCCCCGTCCTCCTGCGCACCGGCGTGATCGCCCGCTGAAGCGAACTGAGAGAAAAGGAGATACATGATGAAGCGTTTTGAAGGCAAAGTCGTGCTGGTGACGGGCGGAAACCGCAACACCGGCATCGAAATCACGGACCTCTTCGTGCGCGAAGGCGCGCAGGTGTTCATGTGCGGGTCCACTCCCGCGTCCACGGCGAAGGGCGAGCAGATCCTCCGCGCGCGCGGCATCGGCGACTTCACGGCCGTGCCGTGCGACGTGTCGGACGCCGCGCAGGTGGCGCACCTCTTCGACGTGATCGAGGAGAAGGCCGGACGCCTCGACATCCTCGTGAACAACGCCGCGAACCAGGGCCTCGGGCACGGCGGCCCGCTGGAGATGACGACCGCGCAGCTGCTCGACGTCCTGAAGGTCAACCTCGTCGGCGGCTTCCAGGTGACGCAGGCGGCGTGCAACCGCTTCTTCATGAAGCAGGAGCCGAACCCCGTCACGCGCCAGAAGGGCGTGGTGGTGTTCCTCGGGTCGAACACCTCGATGCGCGCGATCCGCAACCGCACGGCGTACGTGACGTCGAAGGGCGGCATCGACGCGATGGTGCGCTCGCTCGCGCTCGACCTCGGTCCGCTCGGCATCCGCGTGAACGAGGTCGCGCCCGGCTACATCTACACGGAGCGCTGGGACGTGCTCGACGAGAAGATCAAGGCGCGCCGCCGCCTGAACTGCCCGCTCCGCCACGAGGCGACGGGCGGCGACATCGCGGAGGCCGTGGCGTATCTCGCTTCGGACGCCGCGCGCAACGTCGGCGGCGAGCGCCTTGTGGTGGACGCCGGATGCAGCGCGCAGCACATGCCGGAAGACGTTGATTTTTAGGGAATAGTGAATAGTGGATAGTGAATAGTTTGTAGAGACTAGAGAGTGGAGGATACGAGGAGATGGGAAAGTCGTACAAGTGGTTTTTGATCGCGATGCTGAGCTTCGCATTCTTCTTCCACCAGGCGGATAGGGCGCTGTTTGGGTTACTGACGATTCCGATCCAAAATGAACTGCACCTCA
>JAFRNO010000696.1 GCA_017430155.1 Kiritimatiellia bacterium
GAAACGCCAGCGTCGCCGCGGCGGCGCCGTCCGCGCCCGCCGCCAGCTCCGCCGTGAAGCCGCGCGTGATCGAGAAGTTCTTGGTCACGCTCTGCCCCGCGTAGTCGCCGCAGCCCACCACCTTCACAGATCCCGTGCCGGGGGCGGCGTTGGCGGCGTAGACGAGCGCGTAGTCGCGTCCCCGCACCAGCTGTGCGCGGGTGATGAGGTTGGAGACCACGGGGCGGGGGCAGACGTCGTGCACGCCGTCCCAGGTCTGGGACGGTATGTCCGACGTGGCCAGCAGCACGCTGGCGGGCAAGGACGTGCCTTGGAAGCGCAGGGCGTCCAGCGCGCGGTTCACCGCCCGTTCATTGGCGGTGAGCGCGCGGCTGTAGACGCGGATCGCGTACACGCGGATGTCCGCGCGCGGGTTGGTGAAGAACGCCCAGTCGGTTCGGCGATTGGCCGTGTAATCGTTTGTCCCCCACTTGCCCTTGCCCTTCATGTTCGCCCCGTCGACCCAGAAGTCGGCAACCCCGATGCCAAGCTGCGCCGTGTAGGTGTGGGGGCTGGAGGCGGAAACTCCCATGCACATGTTGTAGAGATGAGTTTGCGTCGTGGTTGCCAGAGTCTGGAAATAATGGCCGTCCCACTGAGAGAACCGGTATCCCACCGTGCCGTAAGGCGTGCCGACAAGGCTCTGGAGGTTATTGTAGTTGTCGGTGAATTTCCAGCCGGCGTTGTACATCACAACTTCCAGCGTAATCGGCCCCGTGCCGTTGTTGGAGATGCCGGGCACCGTGGCGATGGTGGGGAAGAGCCCCGTCTTGTCGGTAGTGGACGCGACGCCGGCGAGGAAGGAGTTCATCCGAGGCGTCACGAAGCTGGGCAACGAAAGGTCGCATGCCGCCCCGCTCGCGGCGAGGTTCTTCCAGGTGGCGATGGACGCGGAGAGGTCGCAGAGGCCGAGTCCCGCGTTCTCGATGCCGTCGTAGTGCAGCACCAGTCCGTCGGGGACGTAGTCGGCGGCCGTGTAGGTACCGCTGACGGGCGCCACGCCGCCCTGCACGAACGAGACGTTCCTGAGCGACGTCGCGTTCGGAAGCGTCTCGGCCTGCGTGCCGTCGAACGCCACGAGGCCCGACTCCACGTCGATGGAGCCGGTGAACCCGGGCGACGCCGAATGGACGAACAGCCGTCCCGAGCCGGTCTTCTTGAGAATCGCGTTCCCCCGCAGCGCCCCCGCCACGTCCAGCGACGAATCACCGGGAATCTTCAGCGTCACGGTACCGTTCGTGGCCACGAGGTCGCCCGCGATGCTGTTCGCGCCGCCGGAGAGGGTGATCGCGGACGTGCCGGTGAGGCGCATCGCGCCAGTACCGGTCACGGCTCCCGAAACGATGAGCGTGCGGCTGGCACTGCCCGTGGAGAGCTTCAGTTCGCTTCCCGACGCGACCTCGATCGGCCCCGTCCACTCGCCGTTGCCGGAATTCGCCGCGATTCCGGCGCTGCCTTCCACCTTCAGTCTGAAGGGTATTTTCACCGAAAGCGCCCAGAACGAGATGCCGCCGCTGCTGGCGAGGGTGATCAGTCCGTTCGTGCAGGAGGCGTCGAACGTTGGATTGGACTGGAAGGTGATGGTCGAGCTGCCCCGGTGGACGAGTCTGCCGAAATTCTGCCAGTGGGAGGCATTCGCCATGAGGCTTGCGCCGCTCCACGTCAGCTCGTGTCCGCCGAAGTCGACCGTACGCGCGCCGCAGCGCCGGCCGCCCCAGGTCGCGTTCGCCGAAAGCACCACCTTCTGGAACACCTGGTCGGCATTGCCGGCGCCCGTGAAGCGCAGCGCGCCGTTGCCGTCCGGCCCCGCCCCGGCGATCGTCACCGTGCCCTTCACGGCCGTGATCAATTGTTCCGTGTAATTGTGCGACACCACCATCGCCGCGCCGTCGGCGACGTTGATCGGGCCCGTGCCGTAGGCGTCGAGCACGGTGAACTGCGCCGTGCCCGCGTTGACGTTGATCGTGCCGGCGAAGGCGGCAGAGGCGGCGGTGAACACCGCCGTGCCCGCACCCGTCTTCACCACCTCGGTGATCGGACTCGCCAGCGCCGTGGAATTGGTGTAGGACTCGCCGGCGTCCACGTCGATCGTGAGCACCGTACCCTCCGTCGTCACCGTCGCCGCCCGCAGCGCCGCACAAAAGGCAATCCCAACCGCAACAAGGAACAGGGGCAACGCACGCCCCCCATTTCCGGCTTGTTTTGTCACTTTCGTCATCTTGTCGTTCTCCTTGGCGGACAGTGAACTTTTCAAAAAACGCAGATATGTTACCACATCCTCCCGCCGGATTCAAGAATGGCGCGCGTCAATGAGTTGCCGGCCGTCTGACCGCCGAAATCCTCAACGCCCTCCAACAGTGGGATGGCTTCAGATATCCTTCAACCCCTTGTAGGCGGGGCCGCCGGCGGCGACATAGCCGCGCGATTCACCCTGCGCGGAGGGCGACACCCAGAACGAGTAGAGCGTTGCACAGTGGAGCTTGAAGCGTATTCTCAATCCATTCCCCTTCGGAAGGGCGCGCGTTCCCGACGAGCCGTCCCCGAAAACCAGTTCCGCCTTGGTCCTGTCGATATACTTGAGTTCCCTGCAGTCGGCCGCGGAAAAGCCCGGCACGACCTGCCCAGCCCCGTCGATGATCTCGGCCTTTACCTCGCCGTAGAGGCATTCGGCGTTTACGAAAAGATGCGAACCGGTGAACGTGAGCGGCCTCGTCACGATTTCGCCGTTGCCGTCCGCCACCATGCCGCAGAAGCCGTCCCGCCTGAGCGTCGCCGCGCCAATCGCGCCGTTGTAGTACATGCCCTGCTTCTGCATCGGCGCCTTGCCGATCTTCTCCCCGCGCATCTCCGCGTCGCCGCGCAGGGCGGAGTAGTAGAACCACAGCCGCTCGTCCTTGATGACGCAGATGCCGCCCATCGCCGAAAGATAGCCGGTGTCCCACTTGCCCGAACCCCAGCCGCTCGACCTGATCGCCTCCTGCGGCGCGCGCGTGTAATGCCTGCCGTCGCGCGAGAATGCGAACTGCAGGTCCGTCGTCTTCGGAAGACCGACCGTCCGGCAATACCCATTGTCGCGCATCTTGCCGTCAGGCGAAATGTTGACGTGCAGGACTTCGCGGACGCCCAGCATCAGCGACTCGTAGGGAACGGCGTCGAAATTGTAGAGCTGATGATTGTTTTCGCCGTCGACGTTCGTCCAGAGCTCGGGCTCGACCGTCCCGGCGGGACGTTCCGACAGTCTCTTCGGGTCGTTCTCGAACCAGTACTGCGCGTTCTCCTTCTTCAGTTCGTCAACCGCCA
>JAFRNO010000697.1 GCA_017430155.1 Kiritimatiellia bacterium
AGGGAGGCACGGTCGCGTCGGTGGGAAAGCACCATATTGAATTTGATCCGACGCTCGTGCCCGAGCTGATCAGCTGCGGCGTCATCCGGAACTTCAACGTGACGCTTGCGGCGGCATCTCCCGAGCACGTCCTGTACGTCATCTTCGACCTCACGAAGAACGCCTACGAGAGCGGGCAGCTCCAGTACGTGACCGAAAGCGCCCTCCGGGCCGGCACCTGGGGCGCGTGGGAGGTGGACGCGACAAGCGGATCCCCGATCTGGTCAGGGGTCGCGGCCGATCCCCAGTATGCGCAGACGAAACTGGTATTCCGTCACATACCGGCAGGGACGTTCCTGATGAACAACAACCGCTGCGTGGGACAGGTGACGCTGAGCCATGATTATTTCATCAGCGTGTTCTACGTGACGGCTTCGCAATATGCGCGCCTGAAGGGCGAAACGATCTCGCCCGAGGACACGAAGCCCAAACGTTGGGTCTCCTACAATATGCTGCGCGGATCGGCCTGGCCGGGCGAGATCGCCGTTGCCGCAGGCAGCGACTGCGCCGCATTTGCCGCCAAACTGGGAATGTTCGACTTTGATATACCCACTTCGGCGCAATGGGAGTATGCCGTCCGTGCGGGAGCGGATGGAAAGGATCAGAACAACAACGACAGGCTGGGTTTCATCGGTTATACGGATGAGAATCTGCCGGATTACGTCTGGTATCAAGGCAACACCGGCTGGCAGATGCAGCCGGTAGGAACCCGAAGGCCGAATCCATGGGGAATCTACGATCCTTTTGGCGATGTTTGGCACATGTGCCGCGATTGGGCGGGTCCGTCCGGCGCGGGAACGGATCCGGTCGGGCCGAACAGCGGAGAGCAGAGACTTGTGCGCGGCGGATGCGTGACGAGCACGAACAAGGGCGAGTGCAATGCCATCTTCGCGTGGGGTGCGGTTAACCCCGATGAAACCTCGAAAGACATCTACGGTTTCCGTTTGGTCTTTCATGCGCATTGACCGGTGGTGGTGATGGAATTGACGCGGAGAAAGTTCGTCGGTGCTTTCGCGGCAGTTGCCGCGACTGGGGGCTGTGGCACGCGCGGCGATGTCGCCTCGATGCCGGGCGACAGGTACTCAGCCCTCCGTGCGCAGTTGAAGGCGTTTTTCCCCCCGGGGTATTGTCGGCTCGAGTGCCAGGACCGGCGTCAGCTCGCCAGCGTAAAGGCGATTTGTGCGGAATTGGACGCATGGGCGTCGGCGCATCCCGGCTTCGACGCGCTGGACCTTCGGCGCGAGAGCTATCTGTCCATGCGCCGGCACTTCGTGCCGATTCTCTTCACGGAATCGCCGTTCTACTGCGAATGCGGCGTGAACGGCGGCTGGTCGGGGGCGCGTCCGGCCCGCCATGTCAACGAGCTCTGCGGCCGATTCTATGCGCGCGACGGGCTGATCCCCAAACACGAGTTCGACGTCCTCTACGGGCGCATCGGCAATCGGTTCATGCTGTGCTGCGGGCCGTTCTCCGACGACATGCACCACCTGCCTCCGTTCCGAACCATCCTGAAGAAGGGTTTCCGGGGCGTGCGGGATGAAGTCGCCGACGCGCTCGCGCGCTGTCCGGCGGGCGATGCGCATGGCCGCAAGGAGCTTGAGACCGCGCTCGTCGGGCTGGATACGATCCACGAGATACAGCTCAAGTTCGCCGCCGAGGCGAAGAGTCGCCTTGAACATGCGGACGGACTTGCGCCGGAACAGGCGCACAACATGCAGCGCATCGCCGACGCGGCGCTTCGCTGTCCGTGGGAACCGCCGCAGACGTTCTACGAAGGTCTCAACGCGCTCTGGTTCGTCCGCGAGGTGCTCGGCTACGTGGACGGCGTGAACAATTACGCGCTTGGGCGGATGGACGCCTGGCTGGACGGGCTCTACCGCGCGGATCTCGCCGCCGGGCGCCTGACGCGCGAAGAGGCGCGCGATCTCGTGTCGCGGTTCCTTCTCTTTGCCGACGCGCACGAGTCCGGGGAGGTGCCGGTGCATTCCGGCGACGACCACGAGCCGGAGATTCCCCTGACTCTGGGCGGGTGCGACGCCGACGGCGTTCCCGTCTGGAACGAGCTGACGCGGCTTGCGCTCGACTGCCATCTTGCGCTGGACTGCGTGTTCCCGAAGCTGCATTGCCGGATTTCCGAGAAATCGCCGGCCGGCTACCTCCGCAAGATCGGCGAGCTGCTGATGGCCGGCCACGCGGTGTTCGCGCTTTTCAACGACGACCGGACCATCCCGCAGTTCGTCAGGATGGGGTATTCGGTCAAGGATGCGCGGGAGTACACCTGCTGCGGCTGCTGGGACCCGGGCGTCGATTCGTTGACGGACATGGATTCCGCCAACTACGTGTCGGTCGCCCGCATCCTTGAGGCGACGATCCGACGGGACGCGGAGCTCGAGGCCGCGCTGGAACTTGATCTCGAGTCGGTGGACGGCAAGCGAACGTTCGACGAAGTGCGCGACGCGCTCTATGGCAATTTCATCAGGTTCTTCCGGAACGTGATGTCGCGGTACACGCGTTACGGGGCGATGAACGCCAAGGTGTTCCCGCACCCGGTCTACACGATGTGCATCGAAGGCGGAATCGCGTCACGTCGGGACACGACGGAAGGCGGCGTCTCCTTCCGTCCCCGCATTGTCACGCTGGCGTTTCTCGCGAACGTCGTCGACTCCCTCTGCGCGATCCGGAAGCTCTGTTTCGAGGATCGGACCTGCACGTTGCCGCAGTTGCTGGACGCGGTCCGGGCCAATTGGGCGGGGGCGGATGGCGCGCGTTTGCGCAAAGCCGTGTTGGCGGCGCCGTACTGGGGCGACGACAGCGCCGAATCGAACGGGCTGATGAAATGGTGGATCGACCGGACGGCGGACGACATGGCCGGCATGGTGAACGACCAGGGCGGGCCGTACGTGCTCGCCACGTGGATCTATCGGGAATTCCTCAACTGGGGCGCCTGCATGAAGGCTACGCCCGACGGGCGTTTCGACGGCGAGCAGCTCGCCCAGGGCTTTGCGCCGAGCGAGCTGCGCTGCACGGTCGGCGCGACGACGGTGCTGAACGCCATCGGGTCGCTCGACCATGGCCGGCTCTATGCCTCGAACGCCAACCTGGCTTTTGAAAAGAACTGCATGAACGCGGAGATATTCGAGGCCGTGTTCCGGGTCGTGTGCCGAAAGGGCATGCATCTCCTGCAGCCGAACTGTCTTTCCGTCGCCGAGCTCAAGGACGCCCAGGTACATCCCGAACGGCACAGAAGCCTGATGGTGAAGATCTGCGGATTCACGGCCCGGTTCGTGTCCCTCGACCGTCGTTGGCAGAATGAGATCATCCGTCGACACCTGTTGCGCTGACGGCAGAAAGGATGGCAAGGCATGGTTAATCGCCGGGATTTCATCGGATTGGGCGCGGGAACGGCTGCGTCGGGGCTGATACCGCGGTGTTTGGCGCAGGGGATGGACTACCAGGCGCCGCAGCTCGCGCGCGTTGCAAAGCGCGTCACGGAGCTGAGCCGAAAGACGGACGCGGGATTCTTCTTCATCACCGACCTGCACGTGGCGGACAATTTCAAGAAGTCGGGGGAGTTGCTTGCCGAACTGGTCCGACGTACGCCGATCCGCAGGACGATCTGCGGCGGCGACATCGGCGTTGCGTTCTCCTGGAAGAGTCCGTCCGACGAGGCCGCCGTCAAGTACGCGGCGTCGGAATTCCGTGCGAAGTGGGTGAAGCCGATCGAGGCGGCCGGAGGCGACATCTACACGGCCAAGGGGAATCACGACTTCTCGACCGGCAAGAACGTGGGCGCGACCGAGGGATGTACGCTCACCTGCCGCGAGACGCGGGACATCCTCATGGATTCCCGCGGCTGCCGCGCGGCGGTGGTCAATCCCGACGAACCCGATTCCTGCTACTACTACTTCGACGATTCGTCGGCGCGGTTCCGCTATGTCGTCGCGGACACGACCGATTCCGTCAGGGGGGACCCGCCGAAGCGCTCGATCGTCTACGGCATGCACGACTCGCAGCTTGCATGGATGGCCGAGAAGGCGCTTGGAACTGTCCCGGACGGCTGGTCGGTCGTGGTGGTCCACCACGTGCCGATCGTCGGGGTGCTTGCCGATGAAGGCGTCGAGAAGTTCTATGCGCCGTTCCGTCAGATGATCGAAGCCTACCAGAATCGCGGGAGAACGCGGATCGGCGGCCGCGAGATCGACTTTTCGGGCGCGCGCGGCCGGATCGTCCTTGACCTGACCGGGCACATGCATGGTGAACGACAGACGTGGAAGAACGGAATCCTCCACGTGACCGAGCCTTGCGACGCCGCTTACGGAGACTACATTCCCGGTTCGGCGCCCTGGTGCGGCGCCTTGCCCAAGAAGGTGGGCGGCACGCCGTTTGAACAGACCTTTGACGCCGTGCAGATCGACATCGGGAAAGGGCTCGTGTATTTTACGCGCGTGGGCGGAGGGCAGGACCGCGTCGTCCATTTCATGCCTCGAACCGTCAGGGTCGGCGACTCGTTGCGATTGGTCGCCGAGAACATGCCCGAGGTGGATCGGTGGGCCTGCTATGACGGTGACCGCGTGACGTTCAGGTCCCATCCGGAAAATCGCTGGAACAAGTTGATAGACTACCATTCCGACTGCGCGCGCATCGACGGCGACGGCGTGTTGACGGCGCTGAAGCCGGGCGTCACGATGGTTTTGGCGATTGCCCAGGACTGGCGGAAGGAAATCATGCCGGTGCGCATCATCGGGAAGAACGGGACATGACGGCGGTTGTATTTGAAATCGAGAAGTTCGCCACACATGACGGGCCTGGAATCCGAACGGTCGTGTTCCTCAAGGGTTGTCCCTTGAGATGCATGTGGTGCCACAGCCCGGAATCCTGGAAACCGGAAATGGAGCGCTATCCAGATGGAACCGTGATCGGGCGAGAGATGACGTCCGACGAGGTCCTCGCCGAGGTGCTGAGGGACAAGGACTTCTACGATGTCTCTGGCGGCGGATTGACGCTGTCCGGCGGGGAGCCGCTTTTTCGCACCGCTTTTTCCGCCGAACTTTTCGCGAAGGCGAAGGGGAAGGGCCTCTCGACGGCTCTGGAGACGAGCGGTTATGCGCCCGCCGCGGTCATCGACCAGCTGTCGGCGGTCACGGACATCTGGCTGTACGACATCAAGGGTCTTGATTCGGCGCGCCACAGGGACCAGGTCAAGGTGGATAACGCGCCGATTCTCCGCAATCTCCGGTGGCTGGATGCGCACGGCGCGCGCATCATCCTCCGTTGCCCGATGATTCCGGGCGTGAACGACTTCAAGGAGAATCTGGCGGCTCTTGGAAGGCTGGCGGACGAATTGAAGTGCGTCGAGCGCGTCGATGTCGAACCGTATGTCCCATACGGCATCGACAAGGCGCGCAAGCTGGGGCTCAAGGTCTACGAGGCGCCATTGCCGCCAATGGGGTACGCGGACGAAATCGTGGGTAAGCTTTCGCGGCTCACGGGAAAGCCCGTCCGGCTGGGGTGAGCGCATACCATCTTCAGACCTCCGTTCCTCGTCTGCTACAGCACCTTGCACGAGGTGTCTGTTCGGTCGTAGATCACACCCGAACCGACGGACGCGGTACTGATTCAGCCGCCCTTCACCATACAGGAGAATGACACGATGCCCCAGATATTTCTGCGCCGCTGCGATGAAGAATCTCGCAAAGCACATCGAGCCGAAGGGTTACGAGTACGGATTCCAAAAGGGTTAAACCCGAAGGGTTGAATGAGAGAACAATGACGTCGCCCACAAATCCAAAGTTTTTGGTATACTGGGGAAAATGAAACGACAGTTTCTCTTCGTTGTTTGTGTTGCCACATTGGCGGCGTTTGCCCTGCCGCCGATCTGGCCCGTGCTGCCGTCGGTGGAGCAAATCCTCCCCGATTCACTCACCATCTTGATGAGGTGATGTCATGGCGCAGTTTGCCGAGGCCATCCCGCATCTTCTTTTGCGCGTTTTCGCGCCCGCGCTGGGCATCACTCTTGTGGCTTGGCTGGTCATGCTGTTCGTCCAGCTCTTCTCGGGGAAGCGACACTCCTGTCGCCTCGGCAAGCCCGTCTGGGCGGGACTCGCCGCGCTCGCAATCGTCTGCACGACGCTGTGCGGCAAGAACACGAACGGCGTGCAGGGAGTCGGCGGACCTCTTCTCCAATTCAACCCGCCGCTTGCCCTCACCGTCACGCCCGAGGACATCACCAACGGCTGGCGGGTGGCGGAGGAAACAGAAGCCGAGTCGTTTGCGCAGCCATCCGCCAATGCGATCACGAACGAACCCTGGCGCCGTCGCGGCGCGTTCGATGACGCTCTCCGCATCCCCGCCAACGGATGGTCGTATCCTTACGCAACGGGCGTGACCGTCCTCGCGCGCGGCGAGCTGCGCACAAGCATCCGCGCGCACGACTTCCCGCGTCCGTTTGTCCAAGACCTCTCGCTCGTACCTTTTGTCAACTGGCCCCTGCTTCCTGAAGGACGGCGTGAGAGCGTCTTTTGGTACGACGCCACGCCGTCCAACACGCTGCTGACGACCTGGTGGAATGCCGCGCTTGGACGCGATGCGACGAACCCCGTCAACTTTCAGGCGGAACTTTTCCCCAACGGGGGTTTCACCTACCGCTACGAAGACCGTACGGTGCGCCATGCGCGCGTGTGGCCGTTCGACTGGGACGACGACGGGCTGGAGAATACCGTCGATCCCGATCCGCTCACGCCGGGACCCGACGCCCACGGCACGAACGCCGAGTGGTACAACACCGTTTGCTCCAACGTGCTGGAGGCGGTCGCCACAAGTTACGACCCGACCGGGGGAGGGACGCGCTCCTGCGCGTCCGCCGAACTCTCGTGGCGCGAGGGCGTCAACTCCAACGACTAC
>JAFRNO010000698.1 GCA_017430155.1 Kiritimatiellia bacterium
ACCGATGCTACCGACAAGATACTCGCATACATCTCATCTCTGCGGGATGTTGAGTAGTCGCCTACTCCTCAATGTCGAGGCTCATCTGGTAGGATCGGAGGGCGTCCGGCAGAGCGAGCAGATAGATGCCCATCGCCTGAAGCTGCGCATTGGCCTTGAGCCAGTAGGCGTATGCGGCCTTCAGAGATGGCTGCCCACTACGCGAACGGGCATCTTGCCCGTTTACTGGGATAACGGGCGTCCCGCCCGTTGCACTGGGAGAACGGGCATCTAGCCCGTTCAACATGTCGTTGAGACGCCTTTCGGCGTTGTCGCGGTATGAGATCTCCAGCCGCTGGCGCTTCTCCAATTCGGCGAGGTACTGTTCAACCGTCCCGCCGCCGGCGATGTAGGCGCGCATCTCGCGCTTCATGCCCGTGACGATGCGCTTGAGATCGACAACCTCCGTGAAGTCAGTTGAGGCGATGCGGATCGGCTCGCGCAGGCAGGCGGCAAAATCGGCCTCTGTGGGCTTTGCGCCCTCCGAGGCAGCAACCGCCCGCCCCGGCTCGGCGAAACGCGCCAGGAGGCGTTCTGCGGCGTTTGTGAAGATTGTGTCGCGGCCGGCCTCGATGCGCCGCCTGTCGCCGGGGATGGTCTGGCGCGGAAGCGGGGTGGCTACGCTCAGCGTCACAGCGCCTTGTGGGGTCATCACCTGGTAGGGCGCGGTTTCTGAACGCGCCGCGCGCCCCGTAAACCACCACCAAGCGCCAAGGCCCACCGCGAGGATTGCCGCCGCCAAGATGGCGGCTCCCCATGTCCAGCGGGAGCGGTCGCGCTTGTCGTGACCATTTGGTAGGGCGCGCTCGCCGAGCGCGCCGCCGCTCTCCACCGCCGCCACCACCTTGATCGGCTTGATGCCCAGCTCTGCGCGCACGCGCTCAAAAGCGGCGTCCCGGCTCTCGGCCTCGATCTCCGCCGTGCGCCGCTGTCCGTCCGACGAACGGTATGTGTAGGTGAACTTCATCTTTTTTCGCGTCCCCCCTTGCGCCGCATCTGTCGATTTGTTATACTTCCACCCGACGTCGATCTTAGAATCGGGGTCGTCGTGATGCGGGGGAAGTCCTCCGTGTGAGTGGCAAGATTCGCGTCTCGCCACTCTCTCTTTTTATTCAGCAGGCAATGACGGGATGATTGGTATGTGTAGGTAAACTTCATCTTTTTTCGCGCACCCCCTTGCACCATGCCCTGCGATGTGGCACACTACCAACTGAACCCGTTAAAAGGTTCATATCCAGCCGCACGGTTCTGCCAACGCGGAACGGGGTCTTAGGCCGCAAGGCTTGGGACCTCTTCTTTTTCACAGTAAGACAATGAAGACAATAGCCTACATCGACGGAGGAAATCTCTATCATGGCCTGCTGCGAGGATGCCCCGCTTGCAAATGGCTCGACATTTCTGCACTTGTCCGCGCCATGCTCGTCCATTCTCTGCTTGATGCGAACCACGAACTCGTAGCCGTCAAGTACTTCGTCTCTCGAACCAAGACCTATCCGCACGATCCGATGTCGGTCGAACGGCAAAACATTTACATCCAGGCCCTTCTTGCGCATGGTGGAGTGGAAGTTGTCGAAGGCTACTACAACAAGAACAAGGCATGGGTTCCTTCCGTAGACTCCAGGTGCCAAACATGTTCCGTGTCTACGAACGGTTTTGTCCATGTGATAAAAATCGAGGAGAAGCGGACGGATGTCAATCTTGCCACCTCGCTTCTCCGCGATGCCTACACAAAGGCCGCCGATGCATTTGTCATTGTCTCTGGCGATGCGGACTTCATCGCGCCACTTGATCTTGTGCGCCACGAACTCAAGCTGCAGACAATCGTGTTCAATCCGCGCCAACGTCCGACCGATCTTCGATTCCATGCTACCTACTGCTACAACATCCCCCGCGACCTGCCGGCGAAGTGCCAGCTGCCGGACGTGGTGCCGCTTCCCAACGGCCGCACGATCCACCGCCCGCCCGCGTGGGCGTAGCCGTCGACGCTGGTATGTGCAGGTGGAGCCCACGCCCTACTTCTTCGCGTTCGGCGGGGGGATGGTTATGGGGTTCGTGGGGCCCCGCTCCTTCTCTGCCTTGACCTGTTCCCACACGGCCTTCTGGTAGTCGTTCGTGGGCTGCGCCGCCCAGCCCTCCTGAACCGCCACGCGGTACGGGATCCGCCGCTCCTTCTTGACCCCGAAGCGCTTCCACATCTTATACATCCGCGCCATGTTCATCGGCTGGATGAACGGATACCGGTTCGCGTCGAGCTCTTTGAGGGAGTAGAGCGGCTGCATGATGTCGTTCTCGGCCGGGGAGAACCCGAGCCCGCCCACGAAGCCTATCGCGCGCCATGTCTCCTTCATGACGCGCATCTCCGGCGCGGAGGGGTCTTCGCCGCCCTTGAGCTTGTCGGCGTTCACGATCCCCACGCGCTCCTCAGGGAACACGGAGAGGATCGGCTGCCCGGGGCCGCCGTCCACCACCATCACCAGCATGAGCGGCTTCGCGGCGGACATCTTCGCCTTCGCGAACTCGAGCGGCGGAACGTCGCCCCGCGCCTCCTTCGCCACCTGCGCGTCGAGGTGCGTCGCGAGCTTGTACACCCGCGCAACCTCGTCGAGCGTGGCCGTGGGCTTCGCGCGCGCGTCCACGAGAAGCGTCTGCGGACCCTCCGCCGCCAGGTGGATGAACCCGCCCGTCTTCTTCAAGACGCGCTCGTCGCGCGCCTTGATCTGCTCGACGGTGAACTTGCCGTCCTTCGGCACCGGCTTGCCCGTCACCACGCTGATGTATTCCTCCTCGTTGGTCGGGCCGGCGGACTTTTCGCCCGCCTCCGCCGCCGCGAGCGGCAACGCCGCCGCCAGGGCCATCGAGACAACCATCACTCGCTTCATGCTCTTTCTCCTGCTTCCATTCTCAATTGTCCGGGGGTTCAGTTCCCCTCGAAGGCCGCGCGCACGTGCGCGGGCAGCTTCAGCTCCTGCAGGCCCTTCTGCCTCTTGAGGACGTTCGCGGCCTCCGCCATCTCCTTCGCCTCGGCGATCTTGCCCTGCTTGTAGAGCGTCATCACCTCCCGCAGGCACAGCGCGTTCGTCTCGCGCTCTTCCTTCACCTGCTTTGCGAAGATGCCGACGAACTCGTCGAACGTGCCGCCCTCCTCCATGTACTGCAGCGCGGCGTCGCGCATGACGTCGTAGGCCTTGAGCTGCTCCAGCTCCTCCTCGGTCTCGTCGCCCTTCGGCTCGTACGGCTTGAGGAGCATCTTCTTCACGTCCTCCTGGTCGAGGCCCGTGAGGAACGCGGGGATGAACGGCTTGTCGGAGACTGCGAGGCCGAGGAAGTTGGCCTCGAAGGCCGTCTTGAAGAGCTGGCGCTTCGTGACGTCGCGGAAGTTGCCCTCGTGGTCGCACTCGTACATGTGGCCGTAGGCGTAGACCTTGCGGATCTCGCCCTCCCGGGGCGGGGGGAAGGTGAGCACCTTGCCGTCGGGCAGCTGCAGGGCCCCGGGGCGCTTCACGAACGGGGGCGGCGCGTTCGTGGCGGGTTCCGGAACTTTCGTTTCTGCCGTCTCCGCCGCCGGCGCGTTCGTGACGGCGGGCTTCACCGACGGCCTCGGCGGCGGCTTCGGCCTCTCGAGTTTCGGCTTTGCCGGTTTCTCCGCCTGGGATGGCCGCGTTTCGTCGCGGCCGCCACGCGCCGCGAGCCACCACAGGGCGATTGCCGCTATTGCGGCAACCGCAACGAACAGGTAAAAGCGGAGAG
>JAFRNO010000699.1 GCA_017430155.1 Kiritimatiellia bacterium
AATTAAGCGACGTAATCTCTTAAAACTCTGCCTCTCTGCACCTCTGCGTGATATATAACGGAGTGCATGGAAAATGAAATGACGAATTTAGGTTAAAAACTCCGTATCGTTTTTTCATGGGCGCATCTCTGTTTTTCACCGAGCCCCCTTTGTAATGAAAACAACTTGAACAACCGAAAAAACAACTTTTCATTGGCGCGCGGGCTAACTCGCCCGCGCCCATTTGTCGATCCTTAGGCTATAACGATTCCGAGAGTGAGAACGTTCAAGGTATGCCCGTAGGACAAAGTTGTTTTTGAAAGTTGTTCTGGTTGTTTCCAAAACTCAATACGCATGGGTGAATTACGGAGATGCGCCCGCCTTTCCTCGCCCCGCTTTTCATCCTTGCGGGAGCGGAGATGTTATGGTATGATTTTTACATCTTTTCAGAGAGGAGCAGTGAAATGAAAATGGGTAGCATGTTCAGGCGTCAGGTTTTCTACACCTTGTCTTTCGCCGTCGCGTGGGCGGCGGTCTCATCGGCGGGCGCGGCGCTGACTGCGGCGAGCTACGCGCAGGACGGGCTCGTCGGACAGTGGGACGGCATCGAGAACGCCGGCGCGGGGCTGCACGATCCCGCCACGAACTACTGGACCGACCTGACGGGACAGTCGGGCGACTTCGCGGTGTTCACCAGCGTCGCGTCCTTCACGGCCGACGGCCTCAAGAAGAACGCCCAAGGCATCGTGGCGACGAACGTGACTCCCACCGCGCGGAGCGACGTGCGCACGATCGAGGTCGTCGTCTCGGGCGCACCGGCGTCGGGCTGGGTCAATGCGTTGCTCATCACGGAGAACCAGACGGTGACGTTCAATAACGACAGAGGGGGATATCGCGAATGTTTCTTCGACTACCAAAAGTATGGGTGGCAGACGACCCAGAAGCCGGCGCAGGAAACGCTGGCCGTTACGTACAGTTCGGCCACGGCCGCGGCCAGCTACTACCAGAATGGCGCGCAGCCGGAAGGAACCAAGAAAACAAATTACTGGAGCAAGCCGACGAATTCGTCTGCGATGCATATCGGCGGGCGAAGCGGTTACAGCTCCGGCGGCGACTGGCTGACTTCAGGTTACACGATCCATGCGATTCGTCTGTATGACCGCGTGCTCACGCAGGAAGAACTCAGGCGGCATGCGACGATCGACCAGATCCGGTTCTTCGGCGCGCCAGCCGAACTCATGCCGTCCAGCACCACATGTGCGCTGACCGCCACGGCGGGGACCGGCGGCATGGTGGCGGTCGACGACGTCAACGCGTCGCCGAACGCGACGGCGAAGATGGAGTTCACGTTCTCGCATGACGTGTTTCCGGTTGCCCTGCGCGCGATCCCGTTGCCGGGCTGGAAGTTCTTGGGCTGGACGGGCGATTTCTCGTGCGTGATCGAAGGATCGGCTTCGACGCCGGTGATCGTGGTCTCCACCGGTTGCGGACGCGCCTACCAGGCGGCCTTCGAGCGCGATCTGGACAACGCGCCCCCTACTTACGTGACGAACGGGCTTGTCGGTCACTGGGACGGGATTGAGAACGCGGGAGATGGCATCCACAATACGGCCACCAACCGCTGGATTGACCTGTCGGGGCAGGGCGGCGACTTCATCCTGCGAACGCAAACGGCGTCCTTTACGGAGACGGGCCTCAAGAAAAAGGCGGTTGGGGTTTGCGCAACGAACCTCGTGAAGCATACGAATGTGCTGACGATTGAGAGCGTTCTGTCGGGCGTGCCGGAGTCTGGCTGGGTCACTGCGGCATTTCTTGGCAAGAACCAGACGGTGACGCTGCGCAACGAAGCCGAGAACAAGAAGCAGTTTTTCTTTGACTGGGAAAACCTCAAGTGGAACATGGAATGGCAACCGAACGAACTGACCGTGGCGGTCGTCTACGCATTGGACGGAACGACGCCGAAAGGGCAGACCTTCTACATTGACGGGGCGCCGCCGCAGAACGGCTCAATATACGGGTCAGGCATGTATTGGAACGGTCAAGTCAACGAGTACACGTGGATTGGCGGGCGCATGAACAACTTGGACAAGAACGATGCTACGACCTACGGCTATACCTTGCAAGCGTTTCGCTTCTACAACCGCGTTCTTACCGCCGGGGAAATCGCCTACAACAGCGCGGTGGACCGCCTGCGTTTCCGCGGCCTGCGCAAAGAGGGGTTCGCCTACCGTCTCGTGAACGGCAACGTGCAGTGCCAGCTTCGCGCGTGGATGGACGGTCTGGGCGGAACGATCAGCATCGACGGTGGCGCGGCGGTGACAGATCGCGTCGAGACCGCGTGGGTGACGTTCGGCACGGCGCAGTCCGCCACCTTAACGGCAACGCCGAAGAAGGGCTGGTCTTTCTTGGGCTGGGCGGGCGATACCGACGCCATCGTCTCCGGCACGGCGAGCGACACAACGGTGAGCGTGAGCGCGACGCATGGCGTGTCGCTTCAGGCGCGGTTCACGCGGACGGCGAAGTACGCGCAGGACGGCCTGATCGGGTTCTGGGATTCCCTTGAGAACGCGGGATTCGGACACTACGACCCGAATGCGACCGCGTGGAAGGACTTGACGGGCATCAGCGGCGACTTCCACTTGAACGCCGCATCGGGCGTGTTCGAGACGAACGCGCTCTACAAGGTTCGCCGGGGGCGCATGGCCTTCAACGCCAAGCGCCGCACGGACGTCCGCACGGTCGAGGCGGTCGTTTCGTCACTCCCGAAGAATGCCTGGGCCGTCGCAGCGTTCGTCAGCCATAAGCAACACATTACCATTAGGGACCAAGGAGAGGGGAATGTTCGCCAGTTCTTCTTCGACCGCGACACTTCTTCTGACACTGGCCACTATGGCTGGCAAACCGCCGAGCGTCCGGAGCAGATGACCGTCACCGTGCTGAGCGAGTCGGAGACGTCGGCCGTGGATTGTTTCGTCAACGGAGCCAAGCCGGAAGGTTCGGAGTACGGCAACTGGTGGGGCGATTCGCCCGGCGGCGTGATGGTCATCGGCGCGCGCGGTTCCGTTTCCGGCGGCGACACCTTGGCCGTCGGTTACCGTGTCCACGCGGTCCGCTTCTACGACCGCCAGCTGACGGAGAGCGAAATCAGGCGCAACGCGCGCCAGGACGCGATCCGCTACTTCGGCCAGCCCGAGCCCGGCATGATGCTCATCGTCCGCTAGTCATGGCACCTTGGACAGAGGTTCTGGTATGATAAGCGCGGCAAACG
>JAFRNO010000700.1 GCA_017430155.1 Kiritimatiellia bacterium
AACTGGTCGTTCATGGCGGCGCGCGACGAACTGAAGCGGCGCGGTTTTTCGCTGGAGCTGATGAACAAGCTCAAGGCAGATGTCGTGGCGCGAATCTCGCCTTGGAACAAACTGCATCACGCCGACTACGTGGAGTACTTCATCTACCAGTATTACCTTTCGTGCAGCGAGGTGCAGATTGAAACGCTGCCCGCCGCTCAACAGGAACCGGCACGAAAGGAATGGGAGAAAGTCCTGCGCCCGTTCAAGCGCCGTGAGCCGTGGCTGTGACCGGATGCGGTGAAGGTGTGAATGTGGTATAATTTACGTGCAAAGGCAAGGAAAGTCGGATGAAGCGTGACGAATCGCAGAATGCTCCGGCGGGCGGTATCGTCGGCAAGAAGGCCACCATGAAGCGGCTGAAGGGCTTTGATTACCGAAAGCCCTACTTCTACATGGTCACGCTCAAGCGGCTTGCCGGCCTTTTGGCATTCTCGCAGATCACGGAGGATGCCGACCCGCCGAAGGACGCGAAGGGGTGGCCATGCTATCTGATCGCCAATGAGATTACGAGGGCTTTTGCCGCTGTGATAATGGGCTTTGCCGCGAAATGGCGCGGGCTTGCGCCGATAGATTGCTTCGTGATCATGCCAGATCACATCCATCTGCTTATTCGCATCCTTGATACCGGCGATCAGCTGCCTCTGGGTAGCTATGTGCATCAGCTTATGCGGGCGCTGGCGATTGAATATTGGCAGGTGACAGGGTGCCCGCCACAAGGCTCTCGCGGCGGGGAACGCGGCGGGACGGGGCCCGCCGCACAAGACTCGAGTGTTGTGCGGGGCGCCCCGTCGCCCCGCATTTCCCCCGTATTCGAGCGTGATTGGCACGATTGGATTGTGAAGAAAGACGGCCAGCTCGCGGCCTTCACGCGTTACATTCGCGAGAACCCGGAGCGGGCGTGGCTGCGGCGCGTGAACCGGCGATATTTCGGGCGGGTTCGCAAGGTCTCCTTTCTTGGGCGGGAATGGTTCGCGTATGGCAACACGGCCATTCTCGAATTGCCGGTTCTGAAGGCCGTGAAAGGCCATCGCACAACGAAACCCGGCTCTGCCGAATGGGATGCGATGGTGGCTGATTGCGGGCGCATCGGGCCAGGCGGCGCGGGCGTGGGCACGTTCATGAGCCCGCTTGAAAAGGAGTGCGGGAATGCCATCGCGGCCACCGGCGGGAAATGGGTGGTGCTGTCGCCGGAGGGGTTCTATGATCGCTGGCATCCTCCGCGCGAGAAGGAGCGCGTCTGCGCCGAGGGGCGCATGCTCTTTCTTTCGCTCTATCCGTCAATGGATCGCCTGCCCACGAAGCAGGAGCTTTACCGTCGGTGCCACGAGATGGGCGATCTCGCCGTCGCAGGGCTGGAGCGATGCGGGGCAACAGGGCACCACGCACAAGATTCTTGCGCCGCCACAGGGGGCG
This sequence comes from Kiritimatiellia bacterium, assembly GCA_017430155.1. GTDB lineage: Bacteria > Verrucomicrobiota > Kiritimatiellia > RFP12 > UBA1067 > RUG572. The sequence goes on from JAFRNO010000700.1 coordinate 1,456, forward strand.
GCGCACCAAACTCGAGTGTTGTGTTGCCCGCCCCGTCGGGCAACAACCAATAAGGAATGCGCCATGAGAAAGAATGATTGGAGCTATGGCGTCGTCAGGCATTGCGCGTTGGTGCTGGCGGCGCTGGTGGCGACCGGCGCGGTTGGCGCGGTCGATCCCGTGGCGTACGTGCGGGAGGCGCTCGCGCGCGGCGAGAAGACGGTGACGGTGCCGAAGGGACGGTACGTGATCGACACGGACGACACGGTGTTCTTCCGCCTGAAGGGCCTGGACGGCGTGACGGTCGATTTCGGCGGCTCGGAGCTCGTGTGCAAGAAGCGCACGCGCTACATCGGCCTCGAACACTGCACGAACACGGTTGTGCGCAACGTGACGCTGGACATGGATCCGCTGCCGTTCTCGCAGGGCGTGATCGAGAAGGTGGGGCCGGACGGCGCGTGGGAGGTGCGCGTGCTGGACGACTACGCGCAGCCCGAGGAGCGCACGGGGAGCGGCCAGGCGTACCGAAACGTGTGGCCGCTCCAGGTGTACGACCGCACGACGCTCGAGACGAAGAACTGGATGCGCGCGTTCAACGGCTTCAAGATGGAGGCGATCGGTCCGTGCCGCTTCCGCGTGACGGGCGGCGGAAACCGCAGGGGCGACGTGGGCGACTACTGCGTGTGGCGCACGGGCGAGACGACGCGCCAGGCCCAGGTGTTCGGCATCCATCTGGAGAAGTGCCGGGACTGCCGCGTGGAGGACGTGACGATGTACGCGTGCTGGGGCGTGGCGTTCAACGAGCACTTTACGAGCGGCAGCGTGTGGAAGAACTGCCGCCTGATGCGTCGTCCCCCCGAGACGGATACGCGTCAGCATTCCGTGCCGCGTCTCAGGAGCGGCGCGCACGACGCGTTCAACAGCCGCATGGCGGGGAAGGGCCCGCGCCTGGAGAACTGCTCCTTCGCCTACCACTGCGACGACTGCGTGAACATCAGCGGCTACTACGCCGTGGTGACGGAGGTCGAGGGAAAGACGGCGCGCATCCTCTACAAGGGGAAGACGCGCTACGGCAAGCTGCTCTTCGCGGGCGACACGCTGGAGATCATGACGCCGGAGGGCGTGTCGAAGCCCGAACATCCGAAGCTGCTCGCCATCCGCGAGGACGCGCCGCCGACGCCGTCCGAGCTCGCCTGGCTGAAGACGCTGAAGCTCTGGCCGGGGCAGGCGGAGGTCTGCACGGACGGCGCGCGCGTGGAGCTGGACCGTCCGGGGCTTCTCGCGAAGGGTGACCTGCTCATCGCGGAAAACAGACAGGGCAACGGCTGGGCGCTCGTGGGCTGCTCGTTCGGTCCGAATCGGGCCTACGGCATCCGCATCCGCGCCTCGCACGGACTGGTGGAGAACTGCACGTTCAACCGCACCGAGGGCGCGGCCGCGATGGTCGGTCCCGAATACGAGTGGTTCGAGGGCGGATTCGGG
>JAFRNO010000701.1 GCA_017430155.1 Kiritimatiellia bacterium
CGCCGTACAAGTACAGCAACGCGAAGGACACGTCCCTGCCCGTCTTCCAGGAGGCGCAGGCGCGCGTGCAGGAGAAGGTGCCCAACAGCGGCTACACCGTGATCAACGACGTGGGCGCCGTGAACGACATCCACCCCACCGACAAGCGCACCGTCGGCATGCGCATGGCCGACCAGGCGCTCGACCGCGTGTACAACACGTTCACGCGCCCGTGGCGCACGCCCACGCTGAAGGGCTACAAGGTGGAGGGGAACGCGCTGCGCGTGTCGCTCGCCGATGCCGAGGGGCTCAAGACGCGCGACGGCCTGCCGCCCAACGAGTTCGAGGTGCGTGGCATTTGCGGCACGTGGGTGCCCGCGCAGGCGAAGATCGAGGGGACGGACGTGGTGCTGACGGCCGAAGGAGTGGAGGCGCCGCTCGCGATGCGCTTCGCCGCCTACAACGGCTCCACGCCGAACCTCGTGAACGGCGCGGGCCTGCCCGTGGGTCCGTTCCGCTGCGGCGCGCCCGTGCCGATGGGCGCCGCGGAGAAGCTGCCCGAGCTGAAGGGCATGACGTGCGTGCAGCGCTACGACATCCCTGTAAAAACCGACTTTGCGCGCCATGTGCCGAAGACGCTCGCCTCCAAGGACGGCGTGACGCGCGTCGCCTATCTCCTCGAACTCCAGGACATGAACGGCGAGACCTCGTTCGCGCTCGCGGCGATGGACGCGTTCGCGCCGAAGAGCGACGATCTCGTCCTCACGGACAAAGCGGGCGCGCGGCAGGTCCGGCAGCCCGTCGCCAACCTCACCGTGCGCACGAACGTGTCGTCCGTCAAGCCGCTGACCAACTCCCCGGACGGCTTCATCGAGTTCTACAGCAGCTCCTACACGGCGAAGCGGTCGTCCACGCCGAAGGGCGGCGACGACAAGCTGTTCGACTTCAACGACACGCCCACCAACCCGTCGAAGTTCGGTTTCGGCTGCCTGCAGGTACACGACCTCGCGGCGAAGAAGACGGTCTTCTCTTTCAACCACTTCAACAACGCGAAAGTGGCCTGCGACGTGGGCATCGGCACGGCGACGTCGGGTAACCCCGACTGGACGTTCTCCGCGAACGCCGGGCAGTACAAGGCCCGCCGGATCTCCGTGTGGGTCAAGTAAGCCAATTGAATCGAAAGGAAATGCAATGGACATCACGAGAAGAGGTTTCTTTTTCGGCGCGGCGGCGGTCGCCGCAAGCACGGCGCTGGGTGGCGACGAGGTGGACGGCAACCTTACCGTCTTCCTCAGCGACATCCACATCAGCGGCAAGGACGTGAAGGGACAGCCCACCTACCAGAACCCGCTGCTCGACAAGACGATCGACCCAGTCCTCGCATTGCGTCCGCGCCCCCGCCGCGCGGTGGTGTTCGGCGACGTGGCGCTCTGGCGGGGGCACGCGGCCGACTACGCCGAGTCCGCGCCACGCCTCAAGCGCCTTTCCGACGCGGGAATCGAGGTGACCGTCACGACGGGCAACCACGACCACCGCGCGCCGATGTTCGCGGCCTATCCCGAGCAGGCGAAGAAGACGCCCGTCCCCGGACGCGTCACGAGCGTCGTGGACCTGGGCACGTCCGACCTCTTCCTCCTGGACTCGCTCAACGAGAACGCCGCCGGCGAAGGCTCGAACAACGCCGTGGCGGGCACGCTTGACGAGGCGCAGGCCGCGTGGCTCAAGGGCGCGGCGGCTGCGGCGAAGCGTCCGTTCTTCGTGGGCGCGCACCATCCGCCCGAAGAGCTGCCGCTGGGCGGGAAGAACATCCTCGCCGTGCTGGAGAGGAACCCGTTCTTCGCGGGCTACATCCACGGCCACAACCACCGCTGGTACCTCCGCTGGTACCACAACGGCTACTCTCGCCGCCATGTGGTGCGCATCGCCTGCCTGCCCTCGACGGGATGGTGGGGCACGATCGGGTTCTCCCTCTTCCGCACGTTCCCCGACCGCGCCGAGCTGTCGCTCGCGCCCGGCAACGACTTCTTCTTCCCCAACCCCCTCAAGCCAGGCGAGCAGCGTCCTCCCGAGTGGGACGACATCGTGGCGGAGGAGCGCGGCGGGAAGTGCATCTTCCGCTATCGTTGAGGACGCGTTCCGGCGCGTTTGCATGTGAGAACCCTTCAAGGAGGAACTGGACATGACGCACAGAAAACATCAGGGGTCATTATCACGCAGGAGGGGATGCCGTTGGTTTTTGTCATTTCTGGCGGCAGCGTGCCTGGCATGGACGGCGCATGGCGCGGTCGTGACGGCGGCGGACGGTGACACGGTCGTCATCGGCACGGACGTGACGAACGCGGCCGGTACGGAACTCGTCGTGACGACGGGCGCATCGGGCGTGACGCTCGTCCTGCCCCCAGCCGATGCGCAGGGAACCGCGACCGTCTGGACGCGGATCTGCCTGCAAGGCACCGGCACCGTCTCGTTCGCGGCGGCGGAAGGGCAGACGCCGACCTTCATCCTCATCGCCGCCGGTCTCGCGGCCGACGACACCGCGACGCTCCATGTGGCCGCGCCGGACGTGACAACGCTCGGAGTGGGCGTGACCAACCCAGCTAACGTGCCTGACAAGCTGCACTACCCCGTGGTAGACATTGCCCACGTGACGTTCGAGAATGCCGCCGGCGAGTTTACCCTGCGCGGATACTGCACGGCACGCAAGGTGCCGACGTCCTTTACCGTGAAATCTGGCGCGGAGGTCGCGCTGCAGGGGGCGAACCCGCTGCGCTTCGGCGACGCGGTCGCGCTGACGGACTACGACCTGCTGGTGCTTTCGGTGGACGCCATCCCGTCCACCTGCACGGTCACGGTGAACCCCGGACGGACGCTCTACTTCAAGCCGTGCGACCCCACCAAAGGAACTTTCTCCGCCTACCCGTGGCAGTGGACGGGCATTGCGGCCAGGGTGGGCGCGTTCCCAATTGTCCTGAACGGGAAGGGCGCCCGCATCCTCTGCCGTAACGTCAACACGGCGGTGTTGGTGCTCCTGTCCAGTGTCTCCGGCACGGGAGAGGTCCTGTTCCAGTCCGACAGCACGCAAAACTATGCGCAACACGTCTTTCGCGGTATAACCTACCGATCGCTCAAGAGCGATCCCGTCTCCATACCGATCCACACCGCAACCGAGCCTGAAATGGCCAGCGACCATTCGTGGACGAACAAGGTGACGCACTGGTTCGACGCGTCGGACGCGTCGACGGTCATCAAGTATACGTACACGAAATCAGGCTCTACGCTCCGTAATAATTTTGAAGGCAGATATCCTGTTGTCGTCGGCTGGACGGATCACATCAAGGGGCATTCCGACAAGTTCCTCTACAGCCGCGACGCGATAAACGATCATTGGCCCTACGAATTGCCGTATCTCGTGGAGGGC
>JAFRNO010000702.1 GCA_017430155.1 Kiritimatiellia bacterium
CATCTGCCGAAGCGCTTTTCTCTTGAAGCGTCTATGATACCAAATTCGCGCCCCGACCGCAATCCTGATTGCGGGCTTTCATGCCGCCGCGGAACTAGACCTTCTTCCAGACGTTGCCCTGTTCGGACGAGTCGCACACGGCGTTGATGAACTTCATGCCGCGCACGCCGTCGAGGACGCCCGGAAAGTCGAGCTCCAGCGCCGTGGGCTTCCGCTTCGCCTGCCGCGCGCGAATCGTGTCGCAGAAGTTGCGGTAGTTGTTCGCGAACGCCTCCAGGAACGCCTCGGGGTGGCCGCTCGGCGTGCGCGTGCAGCGCACGGCGGAGGCGGACTTCGTCCCCACGTAGGCGTTGCCGCGCTTCCACACCTCCTCGGGCGCCTCCTGGTCGAACACGCGCAGGTAGTTCGGGTTCTCCTGGTACCACGCGAGCGCCTTCTTCTCGCCGTACACCCAGATGTGGAGGTCGTTCTCCTCGCCCGGCGCAATCTGCGAGGCGGTGAGGACGCCCTTCGCGCCCTTCTCCATGTGGAAGAGGACGTTGCCGTCGTCGTCGAGCTTGCGCCCGCGCACGAAGATCGTGAGGTCCGCAAGCACCTCCGTGATCCGGAGACCCGTCACGAACTCGGCGAGGTTCGCGGCGTGCGTGCCGATGTCGCCCATGCAGCCTGCGCGACCGGAGCGCTTCGGGTCCGTTCGCCACGACGCCTGCATGTTCTCCTTGCCCGTCAGCTTGAAGAGCCAGCCCTGCGGGTATTGCACCACGACCTTGCGGATCTTCCCGAGGTCGCCCGCCTTCACCATGTCGCGCGCGAGCTTCACCATCGGGTAGCCCGTGTACGTGTGCATGAGGCCGAACGTGAGCTTCGTCTTCTTCACAAGCGCCTCCAGCTCCTCCGCCTCGGCGACGGTGAGCGTCATCGGCTTCTCGCACATCACGTTGAACCCGGCCTCGAGGCACGCCTTCGCGATGGGGAAGTGCGTGTGGTTGGGCGTGCACACCGAGACGAAGTCGATGCGCTCCTCTTTCGGGAGCGCGAGCTCGCCCGCGATCATGTCCTTGTACGTGCGGTAGACGCGCTTCGGGTCGAGCCCGAGGTTGCGCCCCTGCTCGAGCGACTTCTCGGGATCGACGTCGAACGCGCCGGCCACGATGTCCGCGCCGCCGTCCATCCGCGCCGCCTTGCGGTGCACCTCGCCGATGAACGCGCCGATGCCGCCGCCAACCATTCCCATCTTCAGCTTCTTCATGTCATTCTCCTTCAAACTTTCAAACTCTCAAACTTTCAGTTCCCGAACGCACCGTCGAACGCGATCGCGGACGGCGTGAAGTCGAGCTTGCGCACGAACGCCAGCGCCTCTTGCGCGCCGTGCAGACGGTCCATGCGCGAGTCCTCCCACTCCACGGAAAGCGGGCTGCGGTAGCCGACGTCGTTGAGCGCCACGATGATCTCCTCGAAGTTCACGTCGCCGCGTCCGAGGGAACGGAAATCCCAGTACCGGCGCGCGTCGCCGAAGTCCACGTGCCCGCCGAACACGCCCACCGTGCCGTCGCCGTGCCCCCACCACGCGTCCTTCATGTGCACGTGGAAGATCCGGTCGCCGAACAGGCGGATGAACTTCACGTAGTCCACGCCCTGGTAGCCGAGGTGCGAGGGGTCGTAGTTGAACCCGAACGCGGGGTGTCCGCCGATTGCCTCCAGCGCGCGCTGCGCGGACGCAATGTCGAACGCGATTTCCGTGGGATGGACCTCCAGCGCGAACTTGACGCCGTTGTCGGCGAACACGTCAAGGATCGGCTTCCACGCCTTCGCGAACGCGCGGTAGCCTTCCGCGACCATCTCCTTCGTCACCGGCGGGAAGGAGTAGAGGTACTGCCAGATGGGCGAGCCGGTGAAGCCGTTCACCACGCTGATTCCCATGTTGCGCGCGGCCTTGGCGGTGAGCTTCATCGTCTTCACCGCCCACGCGCGCATCGCCTTCGGATCCTTCCGCAGCGCCTTCGGCGCGAAACCGGCGTGCCGCGCGTCGTAGACGTCGCACACGAGCTGTCCCTGCAGGTGGGCGGAGATCGCCCAGCAGCCAAGCCCGTGCGCCGCGAGGCATCCCTTGAGGTCGTCGCACCAGTCCTTCGACTTCGCGGCCGCCTCCACGTCGAAATGGTCGCCGATGAGGCCGAGTTCAAGGCCGTCGTAGCCCAGCTCCGCCATTGTCTCGCATACCTTCGCGAGCGGCAGGTCGCCCCACTGGAGCGAGCAAATCGTCACTTTTCTTGCCATGCCTGTTTCTCCTTCTTGCTTTGCGTTCAGTAAAGTTTCCACGGTTCGCGGAGCGGGCGCTCCAGCAGGCGATCCGCCTCTGCGTCGCCGACGATGCGTTCGGCCGCAGGATCCCACGTGAGCTTCCGCCCCGTGGCGATCGCCGCGCGGCAGAGGTGCCCGATGCTCGCCGACCGGTGCGCGATCTCCGCGGGCGTGAGCGTGACGGCGCGGTTCTTCACGCAGTCGATAAACTGCCGGTGGTGACCGGGGCTCTTCAGGCGGATCTCGCCCGCCTCGATCCGGCCCTCGCGCAACGCGCGCGACGAGGCGTCGAATTGGCCGCGGTTCACCCACACCCATTCGCCGTTCTCGCCGATCCACTTCGTGCCCATCTTGACGCCGTTGCCGTCGTTCGCGACGGTCATCTTGACGCCGTTCGCATATTCGCATTCGATCTTGTAGCTCTTCGGCGTGTCGTAGATCCCCTCGCGGTCGTCTGGCGCCGAGCCCTCGAATGTCACCGGTCCGGAGAGATCCGTCCCCAACCCCCACTGCGCGATGTCGCCGTGATGGCCGATCCAGTCCATGATCTGTCCGCCGCCCCAGTCGGAGACCCAGCGCCAGTGCCAGTCGAACACGCCCTCGAACGGACGCTCCGGCGCGGGCCCCACCCACATGTCCCAGTCGAGCCCGTCCGGAATCGGCGCGCCCGGCGTGGCGGCCGGGCCGCGCCCGCCGCTCGGCAGCCCCACCTCCACGCGCGCGATCTTGCCGATGCGCCCGTTCTTCACCAGCTCCACGGCACGCTGCATCTCGCCGCGCGAACGCTGCCAGCTGCCTGTCTGCCACACGCGCCCGTTGCGCTCGACCGCGCGCACGAGCGCGCGCCCTTCGCGTAGGTCGTGCGAGAACGGCTTTTCGCCGTAGATGTCCTTCCCGCAGTTCGACGCGTAGACGCCGATCACGGCGTGCCAATGGTCGGGCGTCGCCACGATCACGGCGTCGATGTCGTCGCGCATGCAGACGTCTCGGAAGTCGCGGTACATGTCGCAGTCCCCGTTGCCGTAGCAGTTGTCCACCATCTCCTTCGCGCGTTCCCGCTTCGTCCGGTTCACGTCGCACACGGCGAGGAAGCGCACGTCGGAGAAGGCGAGGAACGAGCGCATGTTGCCGCACCCCATGCTGCCCGCGCCGATGAGCGCCATTGCCACCTTGCCGGACGGCGCGTCCGCGCCCAGCACGGAGGACGGCACGATGTTGAAGAGACCGAATCCCGCGCCCGCCGCCAGGAACGCCCGACGCGAAACGCCAACGCCCAAATCGCCATGTTTCATCACTTCGCCTCCTTCAGGCCGAACGCGGCCGCCGTCTTCCGGATCTTCCCAACGCGCTCCTTGTCCACGCCCGCCTTCACGTCGATCTCGTGGATGGACCAGTAGTTCGAGGGGCGCTCTTCCTTCTGGAGGAATTTCACATGCCGGGCCGCGCAGCCAAGGCGGAACAGCGTCGTCTTCGCCGTCTTGTCGTCGCACGTCGCCACGGGACCCTTCCAGGTTTCACCGTCCAAGGAGACGAACACGTCGCACCACGCCGGCGTGTCATGCGGAGATTTCGTGGTGTCGAGCGTCACCGTGTCGACGAACGCGCGGCTGCCAAGATCAAGCGTGAACCAAACCCCCTTCGAGTGAAAACCGGTGCTCCAACGGGTCTCCGGTTTCCCGTCACACGCCCTTTCCGGCTTGTCGCCGCCGTTGGAACGCGACGCCGTGCATTTCCACGCGCTCTTGGGGGGCGCCTTGGGGGCACCGCCGGTGCTC
>JAFRNO010000703.1 GCA_017430155.1 Kiritimatiellia bacterium
CAGACCCCCTTCTGTTAGGCACCGGTAATTTATCTCCGATGCGGTCGCAGCAAGCTGCGACCCTCCCGCTGGGGGAAGCGGCGTCTCGCCGCTTCAAGGGGCGGCGGTGAGGACGGCGTCCACTTCGAATGCGTGGCCGGCGCTGCCTGGGTTTCTCTCCTCGAGCACCTCCACGGCGACCATGTGCTTGCCGGGCTTGTCGCGCCAGAGCAGCTGGTAAGGGGTGTAGCCGCCCCACGTCTGAGCGAACCAGGCGTCGCACACACCGGCCTCTTTGCCGTCCACTGTCACGCGGGCTTTGCCCATCGGGCCGTTGATGCGGAAGAAAAGCATCGCGCAAGTCGGGGCGTCGATCTCCACGGAGAACTTGCTCCCGGGCTTGTCGGCCTGCAGCCCCCCGCACTTCGCCCATTTGTGGTTCCGCGCGTGCGCGCCGCGCGTGAAGCCCTTGTTCTCCAGCAACTTCACGTCGGACATTGTCAGGACGCGTCCCGTGTCGAACGTCGTGCCGACGAGCGGCTTGGACGGCAGGGGCGGAATCGCGGCAGGCGCACGGTTGGCCGCCTTGAACGCCGCGAGCTTCCCGTCCAGGTAACGCCCCACGAGCGCGCCCACGTACGGGTGGCCGATGTCGTCGGGATGGAGTTCGTCCTTCGCGAGGTCCGTATGCGCCAGCTTGCCTACGGAGATGAGCGGGAAGAACGCGTTGCGGTAGCTGAAATGGGGAATGTCGTAGTGCTCGGAGACGGGCAGGTGGCGCGCCATGCGGTTGACACATCCCTTCGCCATCATGCTGACCTGGAACACGAAGGGGTGCGTGGGGCAATTCAGCAAGTGGCGGATAAGCCCCTCGTTGTATTCGGTGGCGGAGGCGTCGTCACCGTCGTTGACGGCGAACTCCACGCCGACCACGTCGGGGTTCTTCGCGCAGACGTCCGCCTCCACGCGGTGGACGGCGTAGTTGCTGCCGGTGGCCCCGATGCCGGCGTTGACGTAGGTGACCTCGCTCTTGGGGAAGGCATGGCGGAACCAGTCCGCGAGAACGGCTCCCCACTGCAGGTCGCGCCGCGAGGCGCGCGCGCCCGACGTGATGGAGCCGCCGATGACGGCCACCACGATCGGCTCGCCGCGAAGTCCCTTTGCGAACACGCGCTCGAGACGGGCAGCGTTGCCGTCCCTGACGACGAAGTTGGGGTACGTCTCGTCAAGGGACGGCACGCGCGTGCCGGAAGGGAACTTCTCCGGCAGGGGAAACTGCCAGGCGGAGAGACTGAGCGTGCAGGCGAGAACGCCCGCCACGGCGACTGAAAGGATCCGCTTCATCTCTCTCCCCTGGCGGCACGCGACCTCAGACGAGGCCGCGCTTGATGAGGTGCTCGGCGATCTCGACGGCGTTGAGGGCCGCGCCGCGCAGCAGCTGGTCGCCGCTCACGAACATGTCGAGACCCTTCTTGTCGTTGCGCGAGATGTCCTGGCGGATGCGGCCGGCGAGCACGTCGTACTTCGCCGTCGCGTCGAGCGGCATCGGATAACCGCCGTTCAGCGGATCGTCCACCACCTTCACGCCCTCGGCCTTCGCGAGGATCTCGCGCGCCTCTTCGGGCGTGATGTCCTCTTCGAATTCGAGATTGAGCGACTCGGAGTGCGCGCGCGGAATCGGCACGCGCACGCTCGTGCAGCTCAGCATGAGGTCCGGCGCGTGCAGCATCTTGCGCGCCTCGTTGCGCATCTTCAGCTCCTCGAGCGTGTACCAGTTCGTCTCGTCGAACTTGTCGATGTGCGGGATGAGGTTGTACGTGAGCTGGTGCTGGAACGCCTTGACGGTGAGGGGCTTGCCCGCCGCCATCTCCTTCATCTGCTCCTCCAGCTCGGCGAGGCCGGGCGCGCCCGCGCCCGACGCCGCCTGGTAGGTGGAGGCGATGAGGCGCTTGAGCTTCTTCGCCTTGTGGAGCGGCGCGACGGCCTCGAGCATGATCGCCGTCGTGCAGTTCGGGTTGGCGATCACGCCCTTGTTCCAGTCGAGGTCCTCCGCGTTCACCTGCGGCACGACGAGCGGCACCTCGGGGTCCTGGCGGAATGCGCGCGAGTTGTCGATCATCTTCGCGCCGGCCTTGACCACGGCGTCCCTCAGCTGGATCGCCACGTCCGTCTTGCCGGCGAAGAGCACGATGTCGAGGCCGCCGAAGCTGTCCTCCCCGGCCTTGAGCACGTGGTACGTCTCGCCGTTGATCACCTCGTCGCGCTCGCGGCTCGCAAAGACCTGCACCTTCCCGCAGGGGAAGTTGCGGTCCTTGAGAACCTTGATCATCTCGGCCCCGACGGCCCCCACGCCGACGAGGCCTACGTTGAACTGTCTGCTCATAGTCGGTTACTTGAGCTCTTTCGCCTTGTCGGCAAGGGCCTTCAGGGCCGCATCGGCGGCGGTGGAGGCCGCCAGCGCGGCGACTTTGCCCTTGGCCTCGATCTTGACGGCCTGCAGCGCCTCGTACGCGGCCTTGGCGTCGGCGTCCTTCTCCGCACCTTCCTTCATCTGGGCGGTGAGGGCCATGAGGCCGGTCTTCGCAAGCGTCGCGAGCTTGTCGGCGTCGGCGTCGGCGGCCGTCTCCACGGACAGGTCAAGCTTGACGTTCTTGCCGTCGCCCGACGCGCCGAGGGCGAGCTCGACCGCACCCATGCCGAGGATGATCTTGTCGCCGTCGGGGACGAAGCCGTTGACCATCTGGAGGGCGTCGGGGCTGGGCATGGACTTCTTCACGTTCTCGCCCACCTTCGCGACCTTGAGGCGGATGATGTCGTTCGCGCCGAGCGCGAACGAGCCGAATTCGGCGCTCGCGCCCTTGCCGTCGCGGTAGAGGGCGATCAGCTTCTCCAGGCCGGCCGAGGTGCTCGCGACCAGGATGAGCTGCTTGTCGAGGTTCGCCATGTACCCGTCCGGCTTCTCGCCCTTGAATAAGACGTAGGCCGGCACGTTGGCGATCGTGGCCTTGTCGATCTTCTGCTTGTCCTTGCTCTGGGCGTAGGCGACGACCTTGTCGAGGTCGACCGAGGTGGCGATCGCCACGGCGAAGTCGGGGTCGCCCTTCTCGATCTGGTCGGCGGAAAGCGCGTCCACGGTCACGGCGACCCACTTGTTCTCCGCCTTGTCCAGCTCCAGGTCCTTGATGATCTCCTGGGCGTCGCCGGGAGCCTGCTTCATCAGGTCGACCATCGAAAGGCCGGACTGC
>JAFRNO010000704.1 GCA_017430155.1 Kiritimatiellia bacterium
ACGACCAGAAGATGATGGAGGCGCGCGCGGTGGAGCAGACGAGCGTGTTCGCGGCGGCGGAGCAGTTCGCGCGCGTGGAAGGCATCCTGCCAGCGCCGGAGTCGAGCCACGCCATCCGCATTGCGATCGACGAGGCGCTCAGGTGCAAGAGGGAGGGCAAGGAGGAGACGATCCTCTTCGGCCTCACCGGCACGGGCTATTTCGACATGGTCGCCTACGAGAAGTTCAACGACGGCTCCATGTGCGACTACCTGCCGACGGACGCCGACCTCGAAGCGAGCTTCGCCAAGCTGCCGAAGGTTTAGTTGCGGCTCGCGAGGACGCTCGCCCTCCCGTGCGGTCGCCTCGGCGAGGCGAATTTGGTAGGGCCCGCTCGCCGAGCGGGCCGAAAGGCGGTCGCCTCGGCGAGGCGACCCTACCAGGCCGATTCGGCGAGGGCGCGCGGTTCGGCGAGCGTGCGGATCGAGTTGAGGCGTCGGCGGATCTCGGCGGCGCCGGGGATGCCGCGGAAATAGTGGAACAGGTGCCGGTGCAGGGCCACGGAGACGAAGCCGTCCGGCTGCGGCACGTGGTCGTTCGGGAAATTGCGCGAGAGCTGTCCCTGGAGGTCGAGCAGGTACTCGATGTGGCGCAGGAACAGCTCCTTGCGCGACGGTGCGGGGAGCCCCTTGAACGCGGCGAAGATCGCAGGGTTCGTGATGGCGGCGCGGCCGAGCATGACGGCGTCCACGCCCGTCTCCAGCATGGCCTTGAGCGTGGCTTCGTCGTGTACGCCGCCGTTGCCCGTGACGGGGATGTGCGCGCGCCGGACGAGTTCCGCGAGGAGGTCGAGGTGGACGGCTCCGCCGTGCATCTGCGAGGTGAAGCGGGCGTGGAGGGTGAAGCCCGCGCAACCCGCCGTCTCGGCCGCGTCGAGCAGCTCGAAGAGCGTCACGCGGTCGGGGCTCGGCCCCGGGCGCGTCTTGAGCGTCACGGGGAGGTCGGTCTCGCGCTTGATGGCCACGAGGAGGTCGTGCACGAGCTGCGGCTTGGGCACGAGGGCCGCGCCGTCGCCTTCGCGGCGGATGCGCGGCATGGGGCAGCCGGCGTTGAAGTCGAGGGCGACGAACCGCTTGAGCGCCGTTGCCTCGTGGGCGGCGAAGGCGAGGTCGTCGGGGGCGTGTCCGAATATCTGGCACGCGACGGGGCCTTCGCCGGGGAGCATCTCGAAGAGGTGGCGGGTCGGCGACGATCCGTGGGCGAGCGCGGCGGCGCTGACCATCTCCGTGTAGGCGAGGTCGGCGCCGAGTTCGTGGGCGATCTTGCGGAACGCGGCGTTCGTGAAGTCGGCCAGGGGTGCGAGGACGAGTTTCATTTGACCTCGAAGGGGACGCCGTCGTCGAGGTAGGAGAGCGTGAGGGGCTCGAGCGGGTCGTTGGTCGAACGGGGCGTGTATTTCACATGTACGGCCTTTGCGGGCGTGCCGTCGCCGCGCCGTTCCACGATGCGGTCGCCGGCGGCGGTGAACGCGGCGGCGTCCTTTCCGTTGTAGCTGCGCGTCCAGCCGAGCAAATGGCCGGCGTCGTCGTATGAATAGGAGTCTTTCCAGTGGCGGGGAAGCGATACGAGCGGGTCGGAGTAGACGCCTTCCGGGTTCGAGTAGTCGATCGAGGCGATCTGGCCGTCGGGGCGGTAGACGCGTCCCTCCTGGGGGATCGGGAAGAACGAGATGAAGGCGGGCGCGCCCCAGTCCGTGCCGTCCGTCTTCGCGAAGCACGCCACGTCGATGCGTTCCTTGATGTTCCGCCGGTCGACGGTGATCTGGGCGAAGCCTTTCTCGGGCGTGTTGGCGGTTTCGCCGGGCGGCGTCTCGATCTTCACGGCGGAGGCGTCGCCATGCACGACGCGCCAGGCGAAGGTCGCGGGTTTGGATTCATATGCGCCTTCCGCACGTGCGTGGAGGAGGAACGGACGGATGCCGTCGGGCGCGCGCAGGACGAAGCAGATGGCGCTGGGGGTGGCGTACAGGATTTCGGAGATGGAGTCCGGATAGTCGCGTCCCGCGACGGGATAGCGGATGGGGTGGGCGCGCGAGTTGATGATGCTGAGCGACACGATGGGCGGAATCTGTTCCGGACGAAGGGCGTGGGCCGTCTCCGCGATGCGCACCGTGTCGAGGTGGGGGGCGTCGAAGGCGGTGGGATGGGCTAGGGGGGAGAGATAGTCGTCTTCCGTCTCCACGCCCCTGCGCGTACGGCGCAGAAGCCACTGGAGCGTAGGACCCATGAGGTGGCGGCGGATGATGGACTGTTTCGTCTTCTGCGGGAAACTGGCGGAGGCGGCGAGCGCCGCGCGGAGGAAGTTCTGGTCGGACCAGGACGAGCCGACGGAGATGCACTGGAAGGGGGCCACGCCGGGGAAGACGTCGCCGATGTCTTTCTTCCCGAAGTCCATGTGCGCGGGGATCACCCAGAACTGGTTGTTGCGGTAGAGGAGGTCCATGCGGGGCGCGAGGCCGGGATCCGTGAGGGAGGCGCGTCCGTAGGACCGCCAGAAGGCGCCCTTGAGGCGGGCGCGCGAGATGTTGCCGAACACGGCGCAGTTCGGGAAGAGCGTGTTGGGGTGGTCGACGTGGACCTGCGCGGCGTGTGCGGCGGGGCCGTACAGGACGTTGACGATGCCGGGGAAGTCGCTGACGGTCAGGGGCGAGTGACCGAGGTCGCGGTTGACGTAGACGTCGCCGAGGTTGCCGGCGACCGTGCCGTTGGAGATCCACGTGCGGACGGAGGGATTCTCGGGCGACGCGGGTTCTGACTTCCTGAACGTCGCGGCCAGGGAGGCGATGGGCATGGCGGGTTCCGCGATGTGGAAATGCGCCTCGAAGACGCCGGCGTCGTAGTTCCAGGTGGTGTTCGTCTCGTTCAGCGTCACTGTCCCACCCGCCGGGATGACGGGAGGGACGAGGGCGGGTTGTCCGCGTCCCGGAGTGCCCTTGAGCGCGCGGGCCTTCTCGACGAGCTCGGAGAAGCGGGGGTTCTCGCGGATGCGGGCGAAGTCCGCGTCCTTTGCGATGCCGTCCGCGTCCCGGAAGCCGAAGTCAATGGCCTTTTCCAGTTCGGCGAGGGCGCCTTCGGGCTTCTGGTTCTGGGAGAGCGCGCAGGCGAGGTTGTAGTGCCAGGTGGCGTCGCCGGGGAGGATTTTCAAAGCCTCGCGGCAGATTTCCTCCATCTTGACAGGGTCGCCGCGCCGCAACACGTCGATCAGCTGCTGGCGCAATTGCACATGGCGCGGCCAGACCTGCGGCATCCGCCAGACTGGCAACGGTTTCTCCTCGGCTGCGGCCGCGGCGGCCGCCGCAGCGAACAGGATTGCAAGAATCTGCTTTTTCATGTGGCACAGTATACCATAATTCCGTCCCCAGCGGAAATGTGGTATACTTGTGTGCATGAGAAAAATAGCGATTGTTGCCGGCGTGCTCTGCGTGGCCCTGTCCGGCTGTGTGAATGTGATGGTGCCGGATCCGGTGCCGATCGAAACCGAGAAGGGGGCGCTCGACCCCGCGGGAAGCCATGTGCAGGGTTTCTGCGCGAGCGACGACGCCTTTTACGTCACCCAGATGAAGACGCTCTACAAGTTCGACTGGTCGGGGCGGCTTCTGAGAAAGGTGCCGGTCGTCTGCCACACGGGCGACATCTGCTTCTGGGACGGCTGCGTCTACACGTCCGTTTCCGTCTACGAGGGCGAGGACAAGGGCAAGGGCGTGATCCAGGTGTTCGATGCCGATCTCAACCTTGTGCGCGAGGCGAAGCTGGAGAAGTCGACCGACGGCATCACGATTCTGGACGGCGTGCTCTACCTCGGCATGGGCTCGAACCACGTGCCGTCGAAGGAGGCCCACCGCGAGAACTTCTTCCGCCGCTACGACCCCAAGACGCTCCAGCCCCTCGGTCCGCGCCAGATCGTCGACTTCGGCTACATGACGCACTACGGCGCTCAGGACATCTGCCACGACGGGAAGAACGTGCTCGTGTCGTTCTACCGGGGCGAGAAGGACGCCCCCGCGTTCGTGGCGTTCGACCGCGACTTCAAGCCCGTGAAGCTCGTGCGCGGGTTCGAGGCGTCAAACGGCTTCGATCTGCTGCCCCGCCGCATGCGCGGGGACCGTCCGATCTACGCGCGCGTGCAGACGCTGACGGAGCCGGATCCGGCGAAGCCGAAGAAGAAGGTCGTCTCTGGCTGCCGCCTCACGTTCTTCGAGTACGCGGACGGCGCGGTGAAGAAAATCAAGTGAACATATCCTTGGAGAAGCCATGCGGAAAACGTTGCTGACCATTTGCTCGCTTGCCTGCGCCGTCCCGGCGCTGGCATTCCGTCCCCCTGCCGTGCCGCTTGTGACGGTGGACCCGTTCTTCAGCGTGTGGAGCGCCGCCGACCGCCTGACAGACGTGGAGACGACGCACTGGACGGGCGCGAAGCAGCCGGTCACGGTCCTGCTCGAGGCCGACGGCCGCACGTGGCGCCTTTGCGGCGCGACGCCGGCGGACGTGCCCGCGCTGCCGCAGCTGACGACGGAGGTGCGTCCCACGCAGACCGTCTGCGCCTTCGCCGATGGCGCGCTGCGCGTGGAGCTGCGCTTCTCCACGGCGAAGCTGCCGGACGACCTCGACGCGTTCTCGCGTCCCGTCACCTATGTGACCGCGCGCGTGCGGGGCGCGCGGACGTGGCGGCTGAAGCCGTCCATCTCTCCCGCCCTCGCGACGAACGACGACGCCGCGCCGATGCTTACGAACCGCACGGAGGTGGCGGGCCTGCCGGCCGTCTCGATCGGCCGCCGCGACCAGACCCCGCTCGGCCGCTGCGGCGACCGCCTGCGCTGCGACTGGGGCTACGCCTGGCTCGTGGGGCCGTCCACCCCCGCCGCCGGCGAGTCGCACTTCTTGCTCGCGTACGATGACGTGAAGTCCATCCGGTTCTTCGGCCAGGACCTGCCTGCCTGGTGGCGACGCGGCGGACTCGCCTTCACGGACATGCTCGCGGCGGCGCTGCGCGACCGCGCGGGCCTGCTCGCGAAGCTCGACCGGTTCGACGCCGAGCTCGCGCGCGACCTCGCGCGCGTCGGCGGCGAGAAGTACGCGGCGCTCGCGTGCCTTTCCTACCGCCAGAGCTTCGCGGCGTGCAAGCTCGTGGCGGATCCGAACGGCCAGCCGTTCTACTTCTCGAAGGAGAACGGGTCCGGCGGCCTGATCGGCACGACGGACGTGTTCTACCCGCAGCTGCCGCACCTGCTGCTGACGAGTCCCGCGCTCGCGAAGGCCACGCTCGCGCCCACGTGCATCTACGCCGCGTCCGGGAAATGGCCCTACCCCTACGCGCCGCACGACCTCGGCGTCTATCCCGTGGCGGAGGGGCAGTACTACGGCATGAAGAAGGGGCAGGCCGTGGGCGGCGGCGACGACGACACGTTCCGGATGCCCGTGGAGGAATGCGGCAACATGCTCATCGCGCTCGCGGCGGTGGCGACGGCCGAGGGGAACGCGGATTTCGCGGGGCGCTGGTGGGGCGAGGTGACGAAGTGGGCGGAGTACCTCTCGAAGTTCGGCTACGACCCCGGCAACCAGCTCTGCACCGACGACTTCGCGGGGCATCTCGCGCACAACGGAAACCTGTCCGTCAAGTCCATCGTGGCCCTCGCGTGCTACGCGCGCCTCGCGGAGATGCGCGGCGAGCGGGAGACGGCGGCAAAGTACGCCGCGCTCGCGAAGGGCATGGTGCCGCAGTGGATCGCGGCCGCGAAGGGCGGTCGGCACGGCGCCGCGAAGCTCGTGCTCGGGCCCTGCCACCATCCGGCGGACACCTGGGCGCAGAAGTACAACCTCGTGTGGGACCGTATCCTCGGCCTCGGGCTCTTCCCCGCGTCCGTCGCGGAAGGCGAGCTGAACGCCTACCGCCAGCTGCTCCTGCCGTACGGCCTGCCGCTCGACAGCCGGCTCAACTACACGAAGTCCGACTGGACCGTGTGGTCCGCCACGCTCACCGGGAAGCGCGACGACTTCGAGGCGCTCGTCGCGCCGCTCTACCGGTTCGCGGACGAGACGCCCGACCGCGTCCCGTTCACCGACTGGTACTGGGCGGACAACGGGCGCTTCCGCGGATTCATCGCCCGCAGCGTGGTGGGCGGCCTCTTCATTCCCGCGCTTTACGACCGGGATCTGTGGAAGAAGTACGCGTCGCGCGGCGCGGACGCGAACGGCGCCTACGCGCCGATCAAGTGAGGGAGACCGCATGAAACCGCCGCGCATCCTTTTCGTCGGGAACTTCCTCGTGCGCCACTGGGGGAACGGGCGCACGGGGATCGACATGCGCCTCGCGGCCGGCGCGATCCGCAACGAGTGGGAGATGGCCACGTTCTCCGAGCGCGACGTGACCCGCTTCCTCGCGCCGCTCGGGTTTATGCGGAACGTCGGCGCGAAGATGATGAACAAGCGGCTCGTGAAGACGGTGCGGAACTGGAAGCCGGACTTCGTGTTCATGTCGCACTGCGACTACGTGACGAACGAGGCGCTCGCCGCGGCGCGGAAGGCGTGCCCGGGCGTGCGGATCGTCCACATCAACTGCGACCCCGTGGAGACCGAGCACTGCCGCAACCAGATCGCGCGGCGCATGGAGTCCTGCGACGCGATCTTCGTGACGACGGCGGGCGACGTGCTGAAGCAGTGGACCACGGGACGCAACGTGGTGGGCTTCTTCCCGAACCCGAGCGACCCGTCCTACGAAGTGGAGGACAACTCCGCGAAGACTGAGTTCACGTGGGACCTCTTCTTCGCGGGGCGTCCCGCGCTCGCGGACGCGCGCCGCGAGCTGCTCGGCAAGGTCTCCGCGCGGATCGACCCGACCGTGCGCTTCGGACTGTTCGGCATGGACGCGGCGCCGCTCGTCGTGGGGCGCGCCTACGAGGAGGCGATCGCCGCCTCGAAGATGGGTCTTTCCATCAACCGCTTCGAGGGATGGAAGTGGTACGCCTCGGACCGCATCACGCACCTGATGGCGAACGGCGTCTTGACGTTCCAGTACGACGGCAACGACATGCAGCGCTTCTTCACGGGGAAGCAGACGGTTTACTTCCACACGCCGGAGGAGCTGGCGGACCGCATCAGCTGGTTCAACTGCCACGACGAGGCGCGCCGCGAAGTGGCGGCCGCGGGGCGCGCGGCCTACCGCCGCCAGTTCGACGCGCGGCGGGTGCTCAAGTACATGGTCGAGACGACGCGCGGGGATCCGCATTCCGAACCCTACGAGTGGGCCGGGGAGGTGTACAGCTGATGCACCTGGGCTGGTCTTCCTGCCTCTATCCGCTGGAGGCGGACGACGTCGCCGCCGTCCCCGACTACGACGGCGCGCCGATTCCCGACGCAGACCTGCCGGACGACCCGGTGTTGCTGCTCCTGCAGAAGGGCCATCCTGACTGCCTGCTGCGCGGACGCGACGCCGTCGCGCGCGTGGCCGGGGGCACGGTGGACGTGCGCGTGGTGTTCGTGCCGAGCGCGGCGAAGTGGAACCTCGCGGGGACGCTCGTGCGCGTCTTCCGCAACCGCTACCGCTACCACGGCACGGGACGCTACCACATCGCCGCGTCCGCCGTGCGCGCGCTCGGACTCGAGCGGGCGATCCGCACGCCGGAGAACCCCCATCTGCGCGGCAAGGTGGACCGGTACGCGAAGATGGCCAAGCTTCTCGAGAGCCTGAAGCGCGACGGGTACCGAGACGACAAGCCCATCGTCGTGATGCTCTGCCGCACGGGCGGCCTCGTGGACTCGCTCAGGCAGGGACACCACCGCGTCAGCGCCTGCCTCGCATGCGGGGTCGACCGCATGTCCGTCGAGTTCTCCGCCGCAGGCGTGGCGCCGTGGCAGCGGTGGGGGCTTTTCAGGCGCATCGCCACGCTCGCAGCTGTCTGCATCGGGATCGCGGCGGCGGCGACGTGGGCGTTCTGGCCGGCGTCCCCGTGGGAGGCGACCATGGACGTGCGCGGATTGCCCGTGCTCTCGCCGATCGGCGAGTTCCCGCGCCCGCGCGAGCCGGAGGAGCTGAGCGGCATCACATACGTCGAAGGCGACCGCTACTACGCCGTCAGCGACGACGGCAGCGGGATCTGGCCAATGGAGATTGGCATGGACCGGGCAACTGGCGTAGTCACGAACTGCGTGATCGGCGGAAACGTGCGAACGGGCGGAGACAACGAGGGCATCGCATGGAATCCGCGGAGAGGCACCGTTTTCGTGACCGACGAGAAACAGCCGACGATCCACGAGATCGACCCTGCGACGGGAAGCCTCGTTGCCGAGGTGCCCCTTCCCGAGCACCAGAGGAAGGCGCGCAGGAACCGGGGATTGGAGGCTTTGGCGCTTTCGCCTGACGGGGATTTCCTGTGGACGGCGAACGAGGAGGCGCTTCCTGGCGACGGCGAGCGTTCAAGCGAGCGGAAGGGAACGACCGTGCGCCTGACGCGGTTCCGGCATGACGGCACGGGATGGGCGCGCGACGGGGAATGGGCCTACCTGACGGACGCCATCGGCGGCGGCAAGACGCGGCGGATGCGGTCGGGCGTGTCAGACTTGTGCGTGCTGGAGGACGGCACGCTCCTCGTCCTCGAGCGCGAGTTGAGCAGAAAGGGCGTCGATTCCGCGTACCGGGCACGCCTCTACGCCGTGCGGCCGGCGGGGAATGAGCCGTTCAATGTCGAGCGTCCGCTCGCCAAGAAGCTTCTCTTCGGCGCGGACACCGGCTCCGCGAACTACGAGGGCGTGTGCCTTGGCCCCATGCTCGGCAACGGCGACCGCACGTTGGTGATGGTCTCAGACGGCGGGGATGCCGCCGACGAAAGGCTGTACGTGCTGCGCATGACGGCGCCACGGGAGGAGGCGCGTTGACGGGATTAAGGAAATCTGCGTGAATCCATGAAACCGGAACTCCATCTTTTCATCCTCTGGGAAAAGGCCAGACGCGTCGAGTCGAGGATACTGGAAGACCTCGCGCGGCAGAAGGACATCGCGGTCGTGGGGAAGTGGGAGCTGTCCTTCCCCGGTCCCGCGGCGGAGGCCTTTCCGGCCTTCTACGGCCGCCGCAAGCCGGTGGACGGGCGCCTCAAGGCGCGCAAATGCGGCTGCGGGGCTTTTCTGCTGGTCGTGGTGCGCAACCTGAACCCCACCTACGGCTCGCGCTGGGCGCGAGACGACAAGTACTACCAGGCCAACGAGCTGATGTACGATCTCAAGACGCGCTACCGCGAGTGGGCCGGCCGCAAGCACCGCGTCCACGGGACGACGGACTGCGACGAGTTCGCCCGCGACGTGTTCCTCCTCACCGGCCACACGGCGGACGAGTGGGAGCGCGGCGTGCCGGACGGCATCCGCGTCAACATCCCCGCCAGGGCCGACTGGCGGCTGGTCGTCGACGGCGCGGGGGCGGACATGGGGCTTTCCGCCTGCCGCGTGCTGCTGGAGAACAAGTACGTCAACGACGTGTTCTTCGAGGGAAAGTTCAAGGGGCGCGACGTGGTCGTGAAGTGTTCCTCCAAATGCGCGTGGTCGATCGGCAACGAGTTCCGCCTCGCCTCGCGTCTCCGCGCCGCCGCGCCGTCCGTGGTGCCGGAGCCGCTGGCGGAGTGGAGGTCGGAGGACGGGCGGCGCGCGTTCGTGGTGACGGAGAGGATTTCCGGTCCGTCGCTCACGGAACTGCTCGCGCGCGGCGTGACGGACGCGCAGGCGGACGGGTTCGCGGCGGACATCCGCGCGCTCGCCGAGGCGCTGAAGCGGGAGGGCATTCTCCACCGCGACCTCTTTTCCGACAACCTGCTGCTGGGTTCGGACGGCCACTTGAAGGCGATCGACTGGCAGCTCGCCATCGACCGCGCGGACTACCATGAAGACCCGTGGGTGGCGCAGAGCTGGAAGTTCCGCTACGTGGTGTTCGGCGTGAACCGCGAGCTGGGCCTTGGCGTGTGGAACGATTTCCACGCGCTCGGGAAGGTGCTGGCGCTGCTGCCGCAGACGGCCGCCGTGAAGGACGCGGCGGCGTGGCTCGCCGCCGAGGCGCCGCAGATGACGTTCGCCGCGCCGCCGGACGGTCTCACGCGGTTCAAGTTGCGCCTCTACGCGCTTTCGCTGCGCGTCCAGATGTTCTTCAACCGCAACCGCCCGGCGAAGCACGCCCGCCTCCAGCGCCGCTGGCGCACGATCGCGGGTCCGCATGCGGGACGATTGTGACCGCCCGGGCCTTCGGGGTTGCGCGCAGTGCTTCAGTTTGATAAAATAGGCACAAGTTCGGACAAGGAAAGGATCAAGACATGATGAAGGCTGGATGTACGAAGAAGTTGTTTGCGGCCGCCACGCTGGCCGCTGGATGCTGTTTCGCCTACGGCGGCGCATGGACCGATCCCGATTCAGGGTTGATCTGGTCGTACGACCACGAGGAAGGAAGTGAAGGCCTCGTCCTCACGGGCTTCTCGGGAACATGCCCGGAGAACCTCGTGATTCCGTCCGACATACCCATCGTGCAGGCGGTCGGCAACGAAGCCGTCACGAACGCGTATTTCGTTGAGGGTCTGAAGGGCGTCTGTAGTAACAAGGCGAACGTCAAGTCCGTCGTCATTCCCCCGATGGTCGTATCCCTGACCGACGGCGCCTTCGCCGGCTGCACGTCTCTCGAGTCGGTGAGGTTCCTCGGCCCGGTGCCGACGGGACTCGACGTTGATTCGACGTTCGCGGGCACGCCGTACCTCGCGGGGCTCAAGGCGGCGAACGACAACGATTACCTTTTCATCCCCGCCGGTGCTGAATACACTGATGCCGCGCGGGAAATCTCCGGCGCGAGCGGGACGGCGCGCGACAACAACCTGCTCGCGACGCCGAACGAGCCCGGCGGCGACGACGGCGTCGTCGACCCGGTGAAGGAGTTCGACCCGCTCCGCGGCTACGCCGGGTGGCTCGTGGGGTCGAAGTGGTACAAGTGGACCGCGCCCGCGTCGACGACGGTGTGGTTCGACACGAAGGGGAGCGATTTCGACACGGTCCTCGGCGCGTACATCATCGACTCGTACAGTCCGGACCACGATCAGGTGGCGTACATCTACCGTGGCGAGAA
>JAFRNO010000705.1 GCA_017430155.1 Kiritimatiellia bacterium
CGGGGATGGTCTGGCGCGGAAGCGGGGATGCCACGCTCACTGTCACCGCCCCTTGTGGGGTCATCACCTGGTAGGGCGCGGCCTCCGGACGCGCCGAGCGCCCCTTAAGCCACCACCAAGCGCCAATGCCCGCCGCGAGGATTGCCGCCGCCAAGATGACGGCTCCCCATATCCAGCGGTCGCGCTTGTTGTGACCATTTGGTAGGGCGCGCTCGCCGAGCGCGCCGCCGCTCTCCACCGCCGCCACTACCTTGATCGGCTTGATGCCCAACTCCGCGCGCACGCGCTCGAAGGCCGCATCCCGGCTCTCTGCCTCAATTTCCGCCGTGCGCCGTTGCCCGTCCGACGAGCGGTATGTGTAGGTGAACTTCATCTTTGCTCACATTCCCCGTTGCGCTGCGTACGATGGTTTGTTAAACTACACGCCGAACCCGTAAAAGGGTTGATATCCGACCGTGAGGCTCTGCCGATACGGGGCGAGGCTCCGATCCGAGAGGGTCGGGGCCTTAGCATTAGCATTTTATATCTTTTTTCGCGTCCCCCCTTGCGCCATGCCCTACGATGTGGTACACTACCCACCGAACCCCTTGATGGGTTGCTAACCACCCGCTGAGCTACGGCAATGCGGTGCAGAGCCGGGCGTAAGTCCGGCTCTTGCCTTTTCGGGAAACAGTTATGCAAAAGAAACAGACAATCTTCTACATAGATGGCTTCAACCTTTATCATGGTCTGTTGAAAGATACGCCCTCTCGCCAGTGGCTCGATCTTGAGCGTTTCGCAACATCCCTGCTCCCGCGTCTGGAAGAACATGATGTCGTCGCCATCAAATACTTCACGGCCCGAATCAAGTATAATCCCGCAGACCCGCAAGCCGCATTCAACCAAGACCGCTACCTTGATGTCCTTGGAACTTTCCCAAAGATCAAGATTATAGAAGGCTTCTACAAACGCTTCCGAGTCAAGCTTCCTTTTGCCGCAGAGCCATGCAAGAGCTGCGATAAGATGCCCTACGGCCTCGTATACCGCACGGTCGAGAAACGTTCTGACGTAAACCTTGCCACTGAAATGATGGCCGATGTCATCCGCCGCGCCGCCGATACATTTGTCGTCATAAGCGGAGACGTTGATTTCGCCGCACCGCTTTGTTTCATCAGACACGAGGCTAAGTTGAGAACACTGGTCTTCAATCCACATGAAAACGTGTGCGAGGAGCTTCGTCGCTTCACATCCTACTATAGGAATATCCCCCGCGACCTGCCGGCGCGGTGCCAGTTGCCGGACGTGGTTCCGCTTCCGAACGGGCGCACGATCCACCGCCCGCCCGCGTGGGCGTGAGCAACGGCCTCGGTCAGCGCATGGACGAGGGAAGCGCACGGACTATTTCTTCGCGTTTGGCGGCGGGATGGTGATCGGGTTCGTCGGCCCACGCTCCTTATCGACCCTAATCTTCTCCCAAATGGCCTTCTGCACGTCGTTCGTGGGCGGAGGAGCCCAGCCGTCACGGCATGCCTGGCGGTAAGACGCTTCACGGTAGGGTGTCATTCCGATGCCCGGTAGATATTTCGCAATCGCATTCAGCGAGTCAATGGGCAACTGTGCATCGAGGACTTGGTCCAGATCGGCTGGTGAGGTTATCGGCGAGACAAGCGTCTGACGGAATGAAGTCGCGGCTCCGCCGCAGATAAATGCGAATCCACGCAACACCTCTTTCTGCGCTCGTACGGACAGATTGTCGCTTCCAAGCTTTGACACGTTGACGACGGCCCATCGGTCCTCCGGGACGACGAGAAAAGCGGGCAGGGTGTCCGAGGCGACAACGAAAACGGCCGCATTGGCGTTCTGCCCCGCAAGAAAGGTCTTTGAGTCGAACGGCAAGGATGGCGTCGGTCCCTTGACCATGTCAATCTTCACGCGGAGAGACCTGGCCAATACCGTGATTGGCTTTTCAAAATCGGAATCTGGAACGGCGTCCTGGGCGTTGACGACAACCATTTTCCCCGTCTGTAAGGACGTATCTCGCACGATTCCTCCCAGACGCACAAGAGCCCTTGCCTTTGCCTTGGCCTGATATTCGGCCCTCTGCTCGGGCGTCATCGTGCTCATCAGCGCCTTGTGGCGGGCGAGCGCCTCGGCGGGGGTGAGTCGCACAGTGGCGCTTCCGCGAGAAGGGGCAGGATCTGCCCCCAATGCCGCCGAGAGCAGACATGCTCCGGCAACCATCATCAGCTTTCTCATTTTCTGTTAATCCTTCTTGCCTTGAGTTCCAACATCTTGTACATCATTCGCGTCGGCTGGATCGGCGACAGCCCTTTCGCCTCCAGCATCTTGTTTGCAGCGCCAACGAACTTGCCGAATTCCTCCTCGTTGAACTCGCCGCCCCGTGCAATTCTCTTCAATTCGTCCTCCAGAGACGTCCTGTAGTTCCCCAACTCGATGAGCTGCCGGCGCGCATCCCGCATGATCTTGGCAATGTCCTCCCCCGCGTCCATCTTCGCCTTCAGCTCTTCCTTCATCTCCTGAACCGACCGCTTCAGCTGCCGGACGTCCTCGCTGTCATCGGGCAAGACCGCCACGGGCTCAAGAAGTGACGCCTTGAAGTCCTCCACGAACTTTGGCCCGTAGGGAATCTCCCCGAACACGATGTCGCCAGGCTCCGTCTCCAAGAAGAAGGCGATGTGCTCCTCAGCATTGTATTTGAAGCGCCTCGGGCGAAGCTCTTTCCGCGGCTTGGCAACACGAATGCCTCGTTCCGCCATCGTCAGTTTCCGCGGGGGATTCTCTTCCGTGGCCTGGCTGGGAGTGGCCGCGTCTGAAGGCTGTGCGTTCGTGAAGGCGGTCTTTGGCATCGGATTTTTGGGTGCAGGTGCGGGACTTTTGGACGCAGGTGCTGGCCTGGTC
>JAFRNO010000706.1 GCA_017430155.1 Kiritimatiellia bacterium
AGTACATCCGCCGCGCGCCGAAGGAGACGTATCGCGCGGAGCTGCTCGCGCGTCTCGCGTCGGCCGGCCTCGTCGTGCCCGATGGCTTCGACCTCGACCTGCTCGTCGACCAGCTGCAGGTGCGCACGAAGTTCTGGAACGACATCCCCGGCAACTGCTCCTACTTCTTCACGGACGACTTCGCCTTCGACGAGAAGGCCGTGGCGAAGCGCCTGCAGAAGGACGGCGTGAAGGACTTGTTGCTTGACCTCGCGGACCGCTTCGAGAAGCTCGAGCCGTTCACCGCGGCGGTGGGCGAAGAGATGGTGAAGGGGCTCTCGCAGGGCCAGGGCATGGGCCCGTGGGTGCATCCGATCCGCGTGGCCGTGAGCGGCCGCGGCGAGGGCATCGGACTCTTCGAGATGCTCCAGCTCCTCGGCCGCGACCGCACCGTGGCGCGCTTGAGGAAAGCCGCCGAGGTCTGCTGTTCGTGATTCGAGGTTTGCAATTAAAGAAAGGAAAATGAAATGAAGATGCTGAAACGTTCGGCTGCGCTTTGCGCGGCACTCGTTCTTTTCGCCGCGGTGGCGGCCCAGACCGGCTGCACGACGTCCCCGTGCACCACCTGCTGCGCGACGGCGCAGGCGCAGACGCGCACGGAGCGCATCCGCGCCAAGCTGCTGTCCAACGACCGCGACTACGTGTTCGTGGCGATGCACCGCGGCGACTGGCGCAACTTCCCCGAGAACTCGAAGGACGCGATCCTGAGCTGCATCGCGCTCGGCGCGGACATCGTGGAGCTCGACACGCAGATGACGAAGGACGGCCACTTCATTCTGCTGCACGACGGCTCGCTCGACCGCACGACGACCGGCAAGGGCAAGGTGAAGGACCTCACGCTCGCCGAGATCAAGAAGTTCAAGCTCAAGAGCAACCAGGGCGGCAAGGACGCCAAGGTCACCGACTACGACATCCTCACGCTTGAGGAGGCGCTCGCGCTCGCGAAGGGCAAGATCCTGATCAACATCGACAAGTTCACTGCGCACCCGTACGAGATCCTCAAGGTGCTGGAGAAGGAGGGGGCTATGAAGGACGTGCTGGTGAAATCCACCCACGGCCCCGCCGACGCGAAGCGCCTCTTCAAGGAGTACTGGAAGTACGTGGAGAGCGGCGAGCTTCTCTACATGCCCGTCGTCCAGTTCTGCTGGAAGAATCACAAGCACGCCGCCGAAATCCTGCCGGAATGGATCGCCGAGGAGCCGCGCAAGGCGTCGATGTACGAGGTCTGTATGGACTCCGACGCGGGCGCGGCCCAGCTCGAGAAGGTACGCAAGGCGCCCGGCGCACCCCGCATCTGGATCAACACGATGTGGGACTCGCTCAACAACGGGCGCGGCGACGTGAAGGGCTTCACCGACCCCGATTCAACATGGGGCTGGAGCCTGAGCCAGGGCGCGACGATGCTCCAGACCGACTACGGCGCGGAGCTGCTCGTGTACCTCAACCGCATCGGCCGACACTGCCTCAAGTCGCGGAGCGCTGCGATGGGCTTCTTCTCCCCCGCGCCGGCCAAGCCGGTCACGCTTCCGCCGGAAGCGATCGGCCCCCGTTTCCGGTTCATCCGGATCCGGCAGGTCTCCATCATGCTGCTCGGCTACGCGCTCTTCTACGTGTGCCGTCTCGCGTTCTCCGCAACGAAGAAGACGATGATCGAGCAGGGGGCCTACACGGCCAAGGAGATTGGGTACGTGGGGTCGGCGATGCTCATCGCCTACGCGATCGGCAAGTTCGTGTGCGGGTTTCTCGCTGACCGCGCGAACATCCGGCGGATGTTCGCGTTCGGGCTGTTCGTTTCGTCGCTCGCGACGATGACGGTGGGCTTCCACGTGCCGGCCGTCATGCTCATGGTCATCTGGTTCGTGAACGGGTTCGCCCAGGGGGCGGGCTCGCCGTGCTGTGTAGTGTCGCTCGCGCGCTGGTGGCCGAACCGCTCGCGCGGCACCTTCTACGGCATCTGGAGCTGTTCGAACAACCTTGGCGAGGCGATCGCCTACGTCGTGACGAGCGTGATCATGGTGCGGGTGGGACTCGCGTACGGCGCGGACATGGCCTGGCGCAGCGGCTTCTGGGGCGCGGCCACGTTCGGCTTCATCGGCGTGGCGCTCATTTCGCTCTTCATGCGCGACTCGCCGCAGGCGGAAGGGCTGCCCTCCGTCGCCGAGTGGGAGGGCGAGATCAAGGGCGAGGAGGAGAAGAAGAACGCGACGGACGTCCGGCGCGGACAGAAAATCGCGCTGACGAGCTGGGCCGTGTGGATGGTCGCGCTCTCGGGCGGGTTCTTCTGCATGAGCCGCTACGCGATCATCGACTGGGGCATTTTCTTCCTCGAGGTCAAGAAGGGCTACGCCACGGAGACCGCCGCGTGGATCATCACGCTGAACTCGATCGTCGGCGCGGTGTCGAGCGGCCTTTCGGGCATCATCTCCGACCGCGTGTTCAAGGGCAGCCGCAACGAGCTCGCGCTCATCGCGGGCATCCTGAACGTGACGGGCCTTTCGCTGATGATGCTCGTGCCGTTCCCGTGCGTCTGGATTGACGTGACCGCGATGGTCTGCTTCGGCCTTGCGGTGGGCGTGCTCCTGACGTTTCTCGGCGGCCTGATGGCGGTCGACCTCGTCCCGCGCGTCGCAGCGGGCGCGGCGCTCGGCATCGCCGGGATGGGGAACTACTTCGGCGCGGGCATCCAGAGCGCCGTCTCCGGCTATCTCGTGGGCCGCGATGCGGCGACGGGCAAGGCGGTTCTCCTCGGCCACACGTTCGCGAACGGCTACACGCTCGACTACCTCTCCGTGTTTTGGATCGGCATGGCGCTCCTTTCCGTCCTCTGCGCCCTCTCCGTGTGGCGCGCCCGCCCTCGGCAGTGACTCCTTCGCATGCGCGCGCGTTTTGCTTCACGGGAGACGGCCGTTTTGGTATAATCTTCGCCGTGCAAATCGCAAAAGGAGTCTTTCATGCAGTTGAATCGTCGATCCTTCCTTGAAACCCTCGCGTGCGCGGCCGCCGCGACGGGGGCGGGCGCCGCGTTCGGCGCGGGCAAGCCCGGCAAGCTCGGCCGCCCCGCCGTGCAGCTCTACTCGATCCGCGAGTACATCACCGGCAAGAAGGACGGATCGGTCAAGGGGCTCGGCCTCGCGAAGGCTCTCGCCGAGATCAAGAAGATCGGCTACGAGGCCGTTGAGTTCGCCGGCTACTACGGCCACACCGCGAAGGAACTCAAGCAGATGCTCGGCGACGCCGGCCTCGCCGCGTGCGGCACGCACGTGAACCGCGCCGTGTTCGAGCCGAACGAGATCCAGAAGACGATCGACTTCAACCTCGAGTACGGCAACACGCACCTCATCTGCCCCGGCGGCGGCATGTGGCCGCCGAAGGGCTGGGCCGAGGGCTACGACGCCTGGTGGAAGAAGATGGTCGAGTTCTACGCCAAGGCGGCGGACACGGCCAACGCGCGCGGCTGCACGCTCGGCTACCACAACCACACGGACGAGTTCGTGAAGCGCACCGCGATGAAGGACGGCACGCTCATGTGGGAGTACTTCTTCGCCAACACCCCGAAAAACGTTTGCATGGAGCTCGACGTCGGCTGGTGCGTGTGCGCCGGACAGGACCCCTGCCACTGGTTCAAGCGCTTCCCCGGCCGCTCGCCCACGCTCCACGCGAAGGAGAACGGCGGCTTCCTCACGCCCCCGCCCGAAGAGAAGCGCTCCTACGCGCCCCACTTCGAGGCCATCCTCGGCCAGCCCGGCACGTTCGACGACGGACGCGCCGTGACGCCCGTGGACTGGGACAAGCTCTTCCCCGTCACCGACGCCTGCGGCGTGAAGTGGTACGTCGTGGAATGCGAGCGCAACGCCGCCAACCTCACGGCCATCACCGAATCCTACAAGTTCCTGAAGGGCAAGGGCCGTTGCTAACTCGTCTGACAGTTCGTAACCTAGCCATCGTCGAAGCGGCGGACGTCGCGTTCGGCGAGGGCCTGAACATCATCACTGGCGAAACCGGCGCGGGCAAGAGCGTCCTCATGGGCGCGCTCGAGCTCGTGCTCGGCGCGCGGGCGGACGCCTCCACGGTGCGCGACGGCGCGAAGGAGGCGCGCGTGGAGCTGCTCTCCATGGAGGTGGCCTCGCTGGACGAGGAACGCCTCACCAAGGCGTTCAAGGCCGCGCAGTACCTGGGCATCCCGGTGGTGAACGTGGGCCCCGGCGGCAAGATGGACGTGGAGGAGGACGTGGTGAAGTCCATCGAGACGCTCACTGCCCGGGCCAAGCTGGCCGCTCAGTACGGCGTGAAGCTGTGCTGCAAGGCGCACGTGGGCTGCGCCATCCACGACACCCCCACCACCAAGCGGGCCATGGAGGCCATCCAGCTGGATTCCTTCGGCATCGACATGGACCCCAGCCACATCCACCGGGCGGGCGAGAAGCCCGAGGAGGCCCTGGCGCAGGTGGTGTCCCGCATGGGCCACGTGCACATCCGCGACTGTAAGGGCCTGGGCCCCGCGCCGGGCGCGCCCGCCGATCAGGCCTGCGGCCGCGGCGAGATCAACCTGTACGGCTATTTCAAGGCGCTGGTGGACGCGGGCTATGAAGGCCCGGTGTGCCTGGAGGTCATCGGCCCCGAGCAGACCATGCAGGCCGCTCAGGCCATCGCCAGCGAGAGCTTCGGCTACATGAACGCGATATTGAAGATGCTGGGCAACCGGTAAACCAAAAAGGCTCCCCGGAAAGGGGCGCTGTCCGCGAAGCGGAGTGAGGGGGCAGGGGCGCTTGTTTCCAACCCCTCCGCCTCGCTCCGCTCGGCACCTCCCCTTTCAGGGGAGGCATAAAATAAGGGAGGAATACGACCATGGCCAAGAAACCGAACCTTTTGTTCTTCGGCATTGACAGCCTGCGGCGCAATCACATGAGCCATTACGGCTATGAGCGGCTGACCACCCCGCACATCACGAAATACGCCGAGGGCGGCGTCACCTTCAACAACTGCTTCTCCGCGCACATCCCCACCACCCCCGGCTACTCCAACATGCTGACCGGCCGCGACTGCTTCGGCACCGACGTGGTGGCGCTTTCCCAGAAGAAGATCATCGACGGCGTGCCGGTGCTGGCCGAGATCCTGCGGGACAACG
>JAFRNO010000707.1 GCA_017430155.1 Kiritimatiellia bacterium
GCGTTGAAGCCCACGGGCGCGTGGAACCGCATGACCATCTTCGCGCAGGGGAAGAAGATCCGCATCGTGCTGAACGGCGTGGAGGTGATCGACGAGAACCTCTCCGCGCACGCGAGCAACAAGGTGAACCCCGACGGCTCGAAGGTGCCGCCGCTCCACACGAAGCCGTGGGCGGAGATTGCCACGCGCGGCCGCATCGGCCTGCAGGGCAAGCACCAGGGCGCGTCCACGTATTTCCGCAACATCCGCGTGAGGGAAGGAGCCTGGGAATGAAGACGACACGCAGAACCTTCATCGGCGGCGCGGCCGCCCTCGGCAGCGCG
This sequence comes from Kiritimatiellia bacterium, assembly GCA_017430155.1. GTDB lineage: Bacteria > Verrucomicrobiota > Kiritimatiellia > RFP12 > UBA1067 > RUG572. The sequence goes on from JAFRNO010000707.1 coordinate 324, forward strand.
CTCGGCTTCCCCGCCCTCGTGCGCGGACAGAACCTCAACTCGCGCCTCGCGCACACCTGCATCGGCACGGGCGGCAAGGGCGAGAGCGACTGGCAGAATTTCATCAAGCACCCGAAGGTGGACATCGTGGCGGGATGCGACGTGGACACCGCGCGCATGGCGGGCCTCAAGAAGGCCGTGCCCGGCCTCCGCGCCTACCAGGACTGGCGCGAGCTCTTCGAGAAGGAAGGCGACAAGATCGACTCCGTGAACGTGTCGACGCCCGACCACATGCACACGCTCATCGCCGTGAACGCGATGCGGCGCGGCAAGCACGTCTACTGCCAGAAGCCGCTCTGCCGCGGCCTCAACGAGAGCAAGCTGCTCTTCGAGGTGGCGAAGAAGTCCGGCGTGGTGACGGAGATCGGCGCGCAGGTGACGGGCGACACGGGCGACCGCGCGGCGGTGCAGTGGATGAAGGAGGGCGTGATCGGCGACATCGAGCGCATCTACATGTACCTCAACATCAAGGGCTTCTACCGCCTGCCGCGCCGCGAGGTGCCGACGGGCGCCGACCCCGTGCCTGCCACGCTCGACTGGGAGAAGTGGCTCGGCACCGCGCCGCGGCGCGAGTTCAAGAAGGACATCTACCATCCTGGCCGTTGGCGGTCGTGGCGCGACTTCGGCTCCAGCTCGATGGGCGACAACGGCCTCCACCTGATGAGCGCCGTGTGGCTGGGCATGGAGCTCGGCCCCGACGTGGCGCCGGTCAGCGTGATCGGCGAGTCCGATCCCGAGTGGCTGAAGTTCGACGCGGCGCGCAAGCGCCAGATCTGGCCCGTGGGCAACCACGTGACGTGGAAGTTCCCCGGCGTGAAGGCGAGCGGCGGCAAGCCGTTCACGATGGAGTGGTGCGACGGCATCCCCGAGGAGAATCCCCCGGCGTGCGTGCTGCCCACGCCCGACGCCGTGGCGGCCGCGCAGAAGATGCGCATGAAGACCGTGCCCGCGATCGGCAAGATGATCCGCGGCTCGAAGGGCTGGATGATGCTCTCGCACGGCAGCATGCCCGTGGTGCTGCTCCATGACGGCACGCGCCTGAAGGCGCCGAAGATCGCGCGCGGGCCCGGACACTACCTCGACTTCCTCAACCACTGCCTCGACGGCTCGCGCGGCGCGCTCGACTTCGTGCAGCGCGGCACGGCGATGCAGGACGCGCTTCTCCTCGGCAACGCCGCGCAGGTGGTGCCCGGCGTCGAGCTCGTGTGGGACGCGAAGAAGCGCGTGATCGCCAACTCCGCCGAGGCCACGCAGACGCTCTACCCGAAGTACCGCGACGGCTGGACGCTTCCCGGCCTCGGTTGATTGTCCGGTAGGGCGGTCGCCCCGCGACCGCCGCTGTCAATTCCGGTAGGGCGGGGCGTCCTCGACCCGCCGATCAGAACCAGAGCGAGAACCAGTTCGACGGATCTTCGATGTTGGAGACCGACGCGAAGTCGGACACGGGGATGGTCTTGGACTCCGGTCCGCGCGAGAGCGTGAGGATCCACGCCTGCGGCACGCCGGCGTTCTCGGAGGTGTGCGGCGCGGGACGGAGTGCCGCCTTCCATCCATAGCCCCTCACCGTGGAGGCGCCCAGCGTCTCGGCGCGCGAGGTGCCGGCGAGGCGTCCTTTCGCGAGCACAAGCGGTCCGCGAAAGACGAGCATCCCGGGGTCGTGGCGGGAGAGTCCCGCCATGTCCGGCGTGTACCACTCCATGAAGTGCACCGTGTACTGTAGGACGTCCAGGGAATGACGCTGCGGCGAGGGCGGGATGCTCTCGCTGCCGGCGGGGATGTCCTCGGTGCGCGGCGACATGTCGAAGGCGAGCGACCAGCTCTTCTCGCCCGCCGGCGCGTCCGCCTCGAACCAGCCGTTCTTCGACTCGACGGTCCGGCCGTCCAACCGGAAGGAGCGCGACCAGCGCGGGATGCGGAAACGGACCTTGCCGGGCTTCTCGCGCGTGACGGACACGGTGACGGGCGTGTCGGCGTAGGGGTAGCCGCCGGAGAGGACGACCTTCGCGCCCGGGAGGTTCGCCGTGGCGTCCGAGTAGAGGGCGACCGCGACCGCGCCGTCCGGCGCGAGCCCGCACGCGCTGCCGGCGAAGTCGAAGTAGGTGCGCATCATGTTGTCGGGGCAGCACTGGTGCTCGAACATGCCGGTCTGCGGCGGCGCGGAGAGATGGCGCGTGCCGTGCGAACGGATGATGTGCGCGCCCCAACGCCCGTCGCGCCACACGCCGGCGAGGAAGGCGTTGTAGAAGGCCTCCTCGATGATGTCGGCGTACTTCGCGTCGCCGGTGAGGAGGAGCAGCTCGCGGTTGAGGCGGATCCAGTGCGTCACGTCGCAGAGCTCGGTCATGCCGTTCACGTGGTGGCGGGCGTCGAGGAAGTGGTCGAAGTAGCCGGCCGAGCGCATCGGGTTGAGCTCTTCGTCCATGAGGTGTTTGTGGTAGGCGAGGACGGCGTCGAGCACGCGCTTCTCGCCCGTCGTGCGGTAGTAGTCCACGAGGCCCTCTAGGCAGCTCTGTGTCTCGTACGCCTTGGCCCAGAACGCCGCCTCCGGATACCACGAGCAGATCTTCTCCTTGCGGAAGGCGTCACGGATGATCCTGCCGGGGTTGGCGGGCTCGGCGTCCATCGCACGGACGATGTCCTTGGAGAGGACGAGGTAGGCGGGGTTGCCCGTGATGTGGTAGAGTTCCAGCATCGGGCGGAGGATGCTCATGGACGAGATGCCGTTCCATGCGCCGGTCTTGTCCAGCGTGAGCCCGAGGCGCTTGAGCTGGGCGATGAGGTGGTCGGCCATCTTCACCGCGCCGTCGAGGGCGGCCTTGTCGCCCGTCGCCTTGTAGATGTCGATGAGCGCCCAGAAGGTGTACTTGCGTCCCCAGATGTTGAAGCACCAGTGCTTTTTCGCGTCGGGGTCCTCTGGGTTCTTGCGCAGGAAGTCCTCCTTGCTGTAGGTGCTCAGGTAGCCGTTGGGCTTCTGGAACTCCTTCAGGAAGGCGTGCGTCTTCTCCACAATCCACGCCTTGAGCTGGGGATCCTGCGTGTAGTCGGCGGCGCCGGCGTAGCAGAGCATGGTCTTGCCCCAGTATTCGTTCTGCCAGCCCACGCGGTCGTCCCAGTGGGTGCGGAAGGCGTTCACGCACTCCTCGTACATGGCGCCGCGCGCCCAGTCCGAGTAGGCGCGGGCGCGGATGCACGCGTCGGCGCTTTCGCCGGCCCGTCCGGCGAGGTGCACGTTTCCGCCCGTCGCGGGCGCGAAGGCGTCGGTCAGGGCGGTCTGCGCCGCCACGGCCATGCCGGCCAGTCCCGCGACAGTTCCGAATACGAGCAGGTGCTTCATTGACTTTCTCCTTGTTTTACATGTGCCGGATGGACAAACTTTTGACGGCTTTATTGTATCACATTCTTTTGTCTGGTGAAACCACCAAACCACCAAACCATCAAACTATCAAACTATCAAACTTCCGCGCGGCGGCGGAGCGTGTAGGCGTTTGCGAGGTTGAGCAGGTAGAAGATCACGAGCATCGTGACGACGCCCATGTTGCCGAAGCCCATCTTGTCGCTCACGAGGATGGCGGCCTGGTTGCCCACAAGCCCCGCCACCCCCCACGCGGAGAGCACGGCACCGTGGATCTTCGAGATGTTCGTCATGCCGTAGTGGTCCGCGAGGATGCCGGGGATCACCGAGAAGCCCGCGCCGTAGCAGGCGTTGATCACGAGGAGCGCGAGGCCGATCATCGGCGGCCACCAGCTGGCCGCCATCACGCCCGCCGAAATGGAGAGGATGATCATGAGGATGTTCACGCGGCGCGCGAGGCGGTCGCTCCACCAGGCGAAGAGGAAGCGTCCGCCGCCGTTCATGAGGCCGCAGAGCGCGATGATCGTCGTGACCAGGCCCTCGCTGTAGCCGACGGAGGGATTCTTCATCATCTGCTTCGCGAGGGGGATGAGGCAGAGTCCGCAGGAGATGTTCAGGAACATGAAGAGCCACGCGCGCAGGAAGTAGGAGTCCTTCGCCAGCCCCACGTACGTGTACTCGCACTGCGGCAGGCCGTGCGCGAACGACATCTGCTCGACCTTCGGCTTCTTGAGGATGAACGCCGACACCGCCATCGGGACGAGGTAGAACGCGGCGAAGGCCAGGAAGACGTACTGGATCTTCCAGGCCTCCTTCCCCACCCCGAAGAACTCGTAGAAGCCGCGGAAGGCCATTGAGAACATGGCATCCGGTCCGCCGAAGCTGAAGCCCTTGTAGAGGATCGTGGAGAGCGTCGAGCCGAGGCCGAACGAGATAATCGGCACGGCGGCGGCGATCGCCTTCGCGTTCGGGAACCACATCATCATCGTCTTCACCGGCGAGATGTAGATGATGCCCGTGCCCGTGCCCACGAGGAATCCGTAGCCCAGGTAGATGAGC
>JAFRNO010000708.1 GCA_017430155.1 Kiritimatiellia bacterium
TGCACGCCCTGCGTGAGCGGCAGCACGGGGTCCGGCTCGTTGGTGACGAGCGGCAGGTCCTCCGGCGGCGTGAAGAACTCGTCGATCTTCGCCTCCACCTCCTGCAGCGCGGCGTAGCCGGCGGCCGTGCCGTCGCCAATCACCTGCGCGCCCTTTCCCGCGGCCTTCCACGCGAGGTAGGCGGCGGCGTCCGCGAAGAACGCGTCGGCCTTCGCCTGGTCGGCGCCCATGTCGCCGCCGCGGTCCGTCACGCCGCCCTCGCTCGCGACGATCGCGGCGATGACGTCGGAGACGTCGGCCTCGGACGTCGACTTCGGCGTGACGACGCCGTCGCCGTTGAGCGGCTGGGCGTTGAAGACGTCCGTCGTGCCCGTCACGTCCGCGAGGGAGATTTCGGCGGCGTCCGCCTTGCCCGCGCGCACGAGGATGTTCTTGAGCGACGCGAGGAGCGCCTTGCCCTCGTCCGTCGAGTCGTCGAGGTCGGAAAGCGAGATCGAATCCTTGCCGGCGAAGAGGAAGTCAAGCTTCTTGAAGCGCGCGCCCATCCAGTCGACCGCCGCGCGCACCTCGGGCACGCGGATGCGGCCGTCGCCGTCCGTGTCCAGCAGCTTCAGCGTGGCGGGGTCGAAGCGGAGACCGTCCGTCGACGCCGCGAGCACGGTCCAGAGCTTCTGGTCCAGTTCCTTCAGCGCAGCCAGGTCCTCGCCGTTCTCGAGCTTGACCTGCACGCAGCGCGCGGACTTGAAAAACTTCCAATTGTGCATTTTCTGCTCCTTGTCGATGTTGCTGGTTGTGGAAAGAGGTTGTTATTGTACCACAGGGCGGGACGGGACACAAGCCGTCAGAACGAAACAGTCGGGTCGAGCGGATAGCGCCCGAACGACGCGCCGTACACCGCGAGACCGCCCTTCTCCGTCTCGAGGCGGATCGTCAGCTTGCCGTCCTTCGCCTTCGCGAGGACGTCCGCGGGCACCGCCGCCTCCACGAGCCAGCCGTAGCTGCCCGCCTCGTGCAGCGTGCCGTCGCGCGGCTGCGCGTGCCACGAGAGGATGCCGCGGTGGTCGGCCGGGTCATCCGGCAGCTCGACCGTCTTCAGGAGCTTGCCGTTCGCGAACACCTTGAGCGTGGACGGCCACTTCTCGGCCGAGGTCATCGGATAGGAGTTCGGGTTCTTCGAGCGGCTCGCGAACCCGCCGCCGAGCATGCAGTCGAGGTCGCGCACGCCCTTGTCGACGTCCTTGGAGTCCTTCGAGTTGAGACGCTTCGCGCCCACCTCCGCGCGGAACGTGGCCTTCTTCGTCCCGGCGGGGACGGTGAACGAATACTCGAAGAAGCCCTTCCCCGCGCCGCAGGCCTTGAGGCCCTTCAGCTCGTTCCACTGCTTCTGCGACCACTGCGCCTTCGCGAACTTGTCGGGGGCCACGGAGACCGCGTTCGCCTTCGCCGCGCCGCGCGTGACGAAGCACGCGAAGTTGCGGGCGACGGTTTCGGAACCGTCCAGAAGCGAGAAGCACACCACGCCGCACGCCGTCTCGGCCGGCAGCTTCACGGGCACCTTGGCGACGCGGCCGTTCTGCCACGGCGCCGCGACGAACGCGCGGTCGTCCGTCGGAATCGGACGCTGCTCGAGCTTGCCCTCAGCGTTCCAGTAGCGGAGCGTGGCGGAGAGCTTGAGCAGGTGCCCGGCGTATTCATCCGTGGTGAGCGACACGTCCACGGGCACCCACCACGTCTCGCCCGCCTTGAACGTGCGGCAGAGCTCGGTGTCGAGCGGCAGGTAGGCGTCGGCGTGCCAGTCGGCGAGGGACGAGCCGGGGAACAGCTCCTCGATGCCGGTCTCCTTCCACGTGCGGTCGAACCGCACGTAGCCGTTCCACTCGTTGATCACGTCGTGGTGCTCGGTGTAGAGCCAGCCCGCGCACTGGAGACGGCGGCGGAACGCGTTCATCATCATGTGGTAGTCCCACGACCAGTCGCAGTCGCCCGTGGAGCCCTTGTAGCCCCACACGTTGCCGCACTCGCTGTTGAGCATCGGCTCGCCGCCCTGCACGAAGCCGCCGATGTAGCGGTGCGTGGAGCCGGGGAAGGACTTCTTGCACTCGGTCGCGACGCGCTCCTCCCACTTCCAGCCGGGCAGGTAGCCGTGCCAGGTGTTGAGGTCGGTCACCACGTGGTCGCCGTTGCACTCGGAGTTGTCCTCCACGAGACGCGAGGGGTCGAGCTCCTTCGCCTTCTCGTAGGCGCGCGCGACCGCGCGGCGCGTCCACGGCGCGTAGCGCGCGTGGCGGTCCTTGCCCCAGTTGCCGCCGTCGGAGAAGAGGCCCCACGTCTCGTTGAAAAGGACCCACGAGAAGATCGACGGGTGGTTGTAGTCGCGCCGCACCATGTCCTCGAAGCAGAACCAGTGCTCGCGGAACATCGCCTCGGAGGCCGGGCCCCACGCGCACGGCACGTCCGCCATGATGAGGAGGCCGAGCTTGTCCGCCCAGTAGAGCTTGCGCGGCACCTCCACCTTGATGTGCACGCGGTTGCCGGAGAGCGCGAGTTTCTTGGAGATGAGAATCTCGTTCTTCATGAACTCGTCGGACGGGAAGGTGTACCCCCCCTCCGGATGGTAGGACTGGTCGAGCGTGAGCTGGAGGTAGATCGGCTTGTTGTTGAGCGTCACGTACGGATAGTCCGTGCCGGGCAACTTGCTCACGCCGACCTTGCGCATGCCGAAGTAGGTGCTCACGGCATCCGTCACGCCCTCGCCGAGGAGCACACAGCGCACCTCGTAGAGATACGGGTCGTCGAGGTCCCAGAGGCGGATCGCCTCGAACGGAATCTCGACCAGCGCCTTCGACTGCCCGGGCGCGAACGCCGCGACGGCCGGCTCCGCGCGGTCCGCGGCCTTGAACA
>JAFRNO010000709.1 GCA_017430155.1 Kiritimatiellia bacterium
CACGAGCGTGGCGGACACCGACTGCGCGGCGTCCACGACGAGATTCGTCCAGGAGACGGTCCCGCGCCAGTCGGCATTCGCGGAGAGGTCGAGGTAGATCCGGTGGCTGCGTCCGTCGCCGGGATGGCGGAACTGCCTCTTGCAGACGCCGTTGCGGGTCGACGACGCCCAGGAGAACACGCCCGCACCGGGCTCGGAAGCCTGCACGTCGACGAGAAGCCCGCAGAATTCGTCGGCGGGAACCGCAACCGTCTGCGCCGTGGATGCGACTGCGACCCACGCGACGTCGAACACCCCGTCCTTCGCGGCGTCGGCCGGGAAGTCGAGGCGAAGCTGGCCGATGCGCTTGTCGCCCTGCCAGAACGGCCGCACGCGGTATTCGTGCCACGCGCCGTCGCCGATCCAGTCGAAGTGGGTGGACTGTTTCTGCGTGGGCCCCTTCCCGGGCGCCATCCAGAAGAGCTCGCCCCAGCCCGACACGTTCCCCTTCGCACGGAACACGACCTCCTGGCTGGCATCGGCGGCGATGTCAAACGTCCCGCTGTAGACGTGCGTGTCCGCCCCGCCGCACACGACGTGCAGCGCGCCGTCCTTCACGGACGCGGAGGCGACCTGGTGCCCGCGCTTCGTCCACGTGGCGAGCGACTCGGGCGTTTTCCATTCAACTTTCCCCGCCCCCGCCACGCAGGCGGCGAGCAGGCCAACACACAAGAGGCAGTTTTTCATGCCGCTAGTTTACCAAACGTCCCGCCGTTGGGCAACTATCGCCCACCGGCGCGCGTGGCCCAGGTCTTTTCGCGCGTGAGGAACAGGCAGCCCGGAACGCCCGAGAGATCGACCCACATCCAGTCGTAGTGCGGCTCGCGCGCCTTCGAGAGATCGATCCGCCAATGCGGGAGGGGTCGCGCTTGTCGCGCCCCTCCCGTTGGTTGGGCGCGGCCTCCGGACGCGCCGCCAGGCACGTCGGTCCAGAAACCGCCCGAAACGACATCCTTCGACGCGACCGTCTCGCCCGACGGGTTCACGAGCGACGCCTTGAAGCGGTAGTAGTCGCTCCCGGACGCTCCGCACGTGAACGCGGCGCCGGGCGGCACGTCGAACCAGAGCGACACCGGCGCGCGCTTCACCCCCGCGATGATCCGATCCGACTCCCGCACGTCTAACCCCACGGGCACGGAGCTTTTCAGCAGCTGCTGGCGCGTGCCGCCGCGCGGCAGCTCCAGCGCGTAGAACCCGGCCGCATGCGCCGTGAATGTGAGTTCGCCCGGCGTGAAGCCCGGCGTGGGCAGCTTCCACGTGCGGCGCTTCCCGCCCTTCTCGGGCAGGTAGCGGACGATCGTCGGCTTTTCGTTCGCGGGACGATTCCCGACGGCGTCTATCTGGCGCGCGACAAGGCGCACCGGCCCCGGCTGCGGCACGAAGAGCAGGTAATGCCCGCCGTTGATGAGCGCGACCGGCGGCAGGTCAACCAGCTCGCCCGGATGCTCGTCGTGCACCACCACGTCGCGCACGGCGGGCAACGGCACGCGCGGCGCAGGCATGCGTCCGCCGTTGATCACGGGGAAGTTCGTCGCGATCCAGGCCGCGTCAAGCGCCACCTGCGTGCGCGTGCCGTCGGGCGCGACGACCGTCACGCCACCCGCGATTTCGCGCGGAACAGGTCCGAACGCGGAGCGTCCGCAGGCGAACCACGGACGATTCGTGGGCTGGTACACGGTGAGGTTCTTCAACGTCACGCCGTCCGGCATTCCCTGGCGCGGCGTGCCGGCGGCGAACGACATGTCCGGCGTCACCGCGCCCGATACCGCGTTCGAGATGACGCAGTCGGAGAAGAGCACGTCCACCGCGCCCGACGGAATTCCGCAGAGGTTCACGCCGCGGTTCCGCGCGTCGGCGAACACGCTGTTCACGAACGCGACGCGCCCCTTCACCACGCCGGTGTCGTGCTTGTTGTTCGCCGTCAGCGAGACGGACGTGCGGTTGCCCTCCGCGCGGCAGTTCTCGAGCGTGATCGAGACGGGTTCCGACCAGTCCCGCATGTTCGCGAAGTAGAAGTCGAAGCCGCTGCCCGCGTTGTTCTTTGAGAGCACGTTCCGCAACGTGATCCGCGCGAGCTTTTCGTTGGGATGGTCCGGCTCGAAGTCGATGCCCGCCTGCGGCGGCGTGCCGCAGGTGTTGGAGAGCACGGTGTTTTCGATCAAGATGTCCTCGCCGCCGCAGAGACTGATGCCCTGACGGTGGTTGTCGTCGCACACGCAGTTGCGGATGACGACGTTCTTCGCCGACTTGCCCTTCCACGCGCCGATCACGATGCCGTCGCCGCCGGAGGAAACGAAGTGCATGTTCTCCACGACCACGTTCTCCACGCCGCAGAGGCGCAGCGTGTAGCGCCACTCGCTGCGCGCGTAGGGCGGCTTCTGGTAGTCGCGCTTGTGCATGCGGAACGTGCCGCCCCGCGGGCCCAGCCCGCAGATGACGAGGTTCGACACGCCCTCGCAGCGGAGCAGGTAGTCGCGGATGCCGTGGAACTCGCCCTTCTTCGCGAGCAGCTCCACGCCGTCCTCGAAGGCCAGCTCCTGGTTGGAGCGCGCAACGAGCGGACGCGTGATCCACGGTCCCGCCTGCCGGTCGAACACGAGCTTCGGCGCACCCGAGTCGAGCGCGCGCTGGATGATCTCCGTCGCGTCCTCGGCGTTGAAGCCGAAGGACGAGACCTTCACCCCGTCCGCCCTGCCCCAAAGGCCGCAGGCGGCGAACAGGACGGCGGACAGGGCGCGGCGCGTCATTGCACGGACTCCACGCGCTGGAGTTGGTTCGTGGCGGAGTCGAAGGCCGCGCCGCCGCCCACCACGCAGATGGAGCCGTCCTTCACCAGGCCGTCGAGCACGTCCGCGAACTTCAGCAGGTCGCCTTTCGTCGTGCGGAGCATTTCCGCGCGGAGGCGCTGCACGTCCTCCGGCGTGCGTCCCTGCAGGAAGCGCGAGGCCGCGTTCGACACCTCCGCGCTCGGCGTCTCGTACGGCTCCGTGGACGCGACGGCGCTCACGATGTAGCGGTCGAGCGAGGCGTCGCCTTTCGCGAACGCGCGCAGCGCATCGCCCGACTTGTCGTAGCAGCCGAGCGTGCGCCCCGGCTTCGGGTCGTTCCACGAGAGGTAGCCGCCGTCGCCGTCCGACCGCACGCGGAAGCTCGCGCCGTACGCGCCGCCGCGCACGCGGATCTCGTCCCAGAGATAGTCGAGCGTGAGAACGCGCGCCGCCACCACGGAGCTTCCGACGTACGGGCCAGGACGCGACGCTTTCGCGGCAAACGCCACCTTGCCGGGCGTGCGGAAACCCTCGGCCACCTTCGGCGACACGCCGTAGGGGGCGAAGCGCCACCAGACGGACGATTCGGGAAACGTCGTCACGAGGCCGCGCGCCCAGTCGGCGGGCGTGTTGTCCGCCAGGCAGCAGAGCGCGATGCGGGAGCGCGTGAAGATCTGGCCGCGGAGCGCGTCGAGTCGCTTGCAGATCGCCGCGCCGTCCTTCGCGTAGGCTTCGTCGAGCTTCTGGAGGTGGCGGATCTGCGTGAGGCCTTCGAGAATCTCTTCGCGCACGCCGCGCTCGGAAAATGCCGCGTGCGCGCGGCGCATGGCGTAGTTGCGCGCGCCGATGCCCATCGTGCCGCGCTCCTTCATCCGGCGCTGCTGACGGAGAATGTCGCCGATCGCCTTCACGTCGTCGAACTTCGTCTTGAGCAGGATCTCTGGCACGAGACGGATGATCTCGTCCTTCTTCTCCTCCAGCGCGCACACCGTCACGTTGACGTAGGCCGCCGCCTCGCCGCTGGACTGCCCCTGCACGTCCTCAGACACGTTAAACCGTCCGAGGCGGGAATCGATTTCGCTTCGGAGCGCGAGTACGGAATACTTCTCGGTGGCGAGCTGGCCGAAGAGGGAGGTGAGCAACGGCACGTCGGCGAGCTCCTCGCGCGAAAGGCCGTGCAGCTGGAAGGAGAGCTTCACGTAGGTGATGCCGTTCGCGCCCGTGCGGGGCGAAAGGACGGGCACCGCCGCGCCGCACTCCAACTGCGTCAGCTTCTGGACGCGCTCCGGCCCGCGCAGCGGCACGTCGGCGATGGCGAGGCGCGGAAGTTTTGCGAGGTCTTCCGGCGCGTCGGCGCGCTTCTGGAACGCGGCAAGTTCGCGCGTGAGGGCGAGCACCTCGTCGAGTTCCTTCTTCGACCAGCCGGCCTTCACGGCGGCGAGTGCCTTCTTCTCGGCGGCGGCGCGCTCGGCCGCGAGCGTGGCGGACGGCGTCATCGTGAGCTGCGCGTGGTGCGGGTTGTCGAGCAGCGCCTCGCGCAGGAACTTCTCGAACCAGCCCGTCTTCAGCTTCGCGCGGAGCGATGCGTAGAGGTGGGCGTGGCGGAACGCCTCGGTCGGATCGCCCCCGTACATCCACGCCTCGTTCGCGTCCGAGAAGTAGGCGAGTCCGCGCGGGTGCCCGCCCGTGTCCTTCTCGCGCTCGCGGAACTCGTGGCGGTCGAGGACCGCCGCGATGCGGGCGTGGTCGAGACCGTTCGCGGCAAGGGCCTCCAGCGTCTCGCGCATCACGCGGCGCACCTCGTCGGCCTTGCCGTCCTTCACGTTCTTCGCGTAGAACGTGGCCGCGTACTGCGCGTTGCCGCCGCACCAGAGGCCCACGTCCTCGCAGAGCCCGCGCGCGAGGAGCGCCTTCGTGAGCGGCGCCTCGTTCGAGTCGGCGAGGGCGTCGGAGAGGACGTCGAACGCAAGCCCCTTCTCGCGGTCCTTCCAGGGCGCGAACACCCACGCGTCGGCGACGAGCGTCTTGTTCGCGGGATCCTCGCCGGGCGCGATCTCGTAGGCGATCGTCTTCGAGCAGGAGACGGGCTTCTGGAGCGGCACGGCGGCGTCCACGTCCTGGCGCTCGTAGGGCGCGAGGCAGGCGTCGAGCTTCGCGAGCACGGCCGGGAGGTCCACGTGCCCGTCAAGGAAAATGCGGGCGTTGGACGGATGGTAGTGGCGAAAGTAGAAGTCCTTGTACTTCTCGAAGGTGAGGTCGGGGATGCTCGCGGGGTCTCCGCCCGACACGAAACGGTAGGTGTTGTCGGGGAAGAGCATGCGGCACAGCTCGTGGTAGAGGAGGCGCTCGGGATTCGCGAACGCGCCCTTCATCTCGCTGTACACCACGCCGTTGCGCCCGAGCTCGGCGTCCGATCCCTCAAGGTCCCAGTGCCAGCCCTCCTGGCGGAACGGAAGCGGCGACTTCACGCTGAGGGGATGGAGCACGGCGTCCATGTAGACGTCGACGAGGTTGAGAAAGTCCTTGCGGTTGCGCGAGCAGACGGGATACGCCGTGTAGTCGGAGGACGTCCAGGCGTTGAGGAACGTGGCGAAGGAGCTTTTCAGCAGCTCGACGAACGGCTCCTTGACGGGGTACTTCTCGGACCCGCACAGGACGGAATGCTCGAGGATGTGCGCCACGCCCGTGTCGTCCTGCGGGATCGTGCGGAACGCGATCGAGAACGTCATGTTGTCGTCGTCTCGGTCGAGCCACGCAAGCTCGGCGCCGTTCTTCGGGTAGGTCATCCGCACGAGCGTGCCCTTCACCTCGGGAACGGGCGTAACCGCCGTCACCTCGAAGCCGCCCACGCGGTCGCCCACCTGGTACGCGCAGGCGGCGCCGGCCAGCAGCGCGCATCCCGCCATGATCTCTTTTGTTTTCATTGTTTCGTTCTCCTGTGTCATTCTAACAGAGGTAATTTTAAAACCACTGAATACACGGAATACACGGAATCATTATTCCCAAACACATGCATATTTCTGTGTATTCTGTGTATTCCGTGGTTCATAGAAAAGTTCTCCAAGGAGTTTTGCAACTGGCTCTAACATTCAGTCAGCTGGTTGGAAGGACGTTTCGTTCGTCAGCAGCAACGCGTCCACCTTCGCGCCGTCCTCACGCGTGTGCAGGGTCAGCACCACGGGACCTTTCGGCAGCGCGACGTCGACGGGGAACTCACGCCACGTCCACGTGCGTGCCTGCCCGAGGTGCCACTCCGTGCGCGGCAGCACGACCGGACCGCGCGTACCAGACCGCGCGAAGTCCCCGACGTTCGCGGAAACCATGAAGGAGTCGTCCTCGGGCGTCGGCGCGAGCACGCGTCCCCACAGACGGTACGTACCCGCGTCCTTCACCTCCAGCTGCCAGGACACGCTGCCGGGTCCCGACCCACGTCCGCCCAGCTCGCCGGGCGTCCACACGTACGCCCCGCCACGCGCGGCATTGTCCTTTGCGATGCACATCTTCGGCGCGACCACGCCCTTCTCCGCCTCCCAGCACGCAGAATGCAGTTTCTGCACATAGATGCGGTTCGCCTCCATCTCCTTCTTCATTCGTTCGAGTTCCGCCCGGTATTCCGCAAGGCCCGGCACG
>JAFRNO010000078.1 GCA_017430155.1 Kiritimatiellia bacterium
CGAATGACGAATGACGAATGACAAATGACAAATGACGAACGACAAATGACGAATGACGAATGACGAAAAGAGAAGTGCATGACCATGAAGAACTTGCCGTTTACGCGTGAGCAGCTTGAAGCAATTGCCGCGCGCTGGCCCACCCCGTTCCACATCTACGACGAGGCGGCGATCGTCGCGAACGCGCGCCGTCTGAAAGCCGCGTTCTCCTGGAACAAGGGCTTCCACGAGTACTTCGCCGTCAAGGCCGCGCCCAACCCGCACCTCATGACGCTGCTCCGAAAGGAAGGTTTCGGCAGCGACTGCTCGTCGATGGCGGAGTTGGTTCTCGCCGAGGCCGTCGGAAACGTCGGGGAAGACGTGATGTTCACGTCGAACGACACGCCTGCCGCCGAGTTCCAAAAAGCGGCCGCGATCGGCGCGATCATCAACCTCGACGACATCACCCACCTTGATTTCCTCGAGCAGGCGCTGGACGGCCATCTCCCCGATCGCCTCTGCTGCCGTTGGAACCCCGGTCCGCTGAAGGGCGGCAACGCCATCATCGGCAAGCCCGAGGAGGCGAAATACGGCTTCACGAAGCCCCAGCTCTTCGAGGCCTACCGCCGCATGAAGGAGAAGGGCGTGAAGCGCTTCGGCCTCCACACGATGGTCGCCTCGAACGAACTCGACCCGCAGTATATCATCGACACGGCCACGCTCCTCTTCGACCTTGTCGTCGAAATCTCGCGCGATGTCGGCATCACGTTCGAGTTCATCAACATCGGCGGCGGCATCGGCATTCCGTACCGTCCCGACCAGCAGGCGATGGACCTCGAACGCGTCGGGAAGGGAATCGAGGCGGCGTATCAGACCCACTTGCTCGCGCAGGGGCATCCCGACCTCCGCCTCTACACGGAGTGCGGACGCTGCATCACGGGGCCCTACGGCTATCTCGTCTCGCGCGTCCTGCACATCAAGGACACCTACCGCAAATACGCCGGACTCGACGCCTGCATGGCGAACCTCATGCGTCCCGCGCTCTACGGCGCCTACCACCACATCACCGTTCCCGGCGCCGCGCCGGACGCGCCCCGCGCCGTCTACGACGTGACGGGGTCGCTCTGCGAGAACAACGACAAGTTCGCCATCCAGCGCGAACTGCCCGTGCTCCATCCCGGCGACCTCGTGGTGATCCACGACGCCGGCGCGCACGGCCATGCGATGGGCTTCCAGTACAACGGCAAGCTCCGCAGCGCGGAGCTCCTGCTTAAGCCCGACGGCTCCGTCGTGCAGATCCGCCGCGCGGAAACCCTCGCAGACTATTTCGCAACTCTCGATTTCCCCGGACTCCCCAAATGAAGATTCTCGGCATCATTCCCTCCCGCTACGGCTCCAGCCGTTTTCCCGGCAAGCCGATCCATCCCCTCTGCGGCAAGCCGCTCGTCGCCTGGGTCGTCGAGGCCGTCAAGAAGGCGAAGACGCTCGACGACGTGATCGTGGCAACGGACGACGACCGCATCGTCGCGGCCGTCGAGGCGCACGGCGGAAGGGCGGTGATGACGCCGAGCGAGCTGCCGAGCGGCACGGACCGCATCGCCTGCGCAGCAGGCGATTTCGCGGACGACGACATTCTCGTGAACATCCAAGGCGACGAACCGCTCATCTCACCGGACCTCATCGACGCGCTTGTCGGCCGGATGAAGGAAGGAGCGAAGTGGGACATGGCGACGGCCGTGACGCCGCTCAAGTCATTGGACGACCTCAACGCGAAGACAGTCGTCAAGGTCGTGCTTGACCGCGACGACGGCGCGCTTTACTTCTCACGTGCGTCGATTCCTTGCGACCGTGACCACGAACCCGAAATCGCGAGCGGACTCTGGGTTCGCCATCTCGGCATCTACGCCTACCGCGGCGCGTTTCTCAAGAAGTACATCGCCGAGCCGCCCTGCGACTTGGAAAAGACCGAGAAGCTTGAACAGCTCCGCGCGCTCTGGATGGGCGCGAAGATCGCGGTGATCCGCACGACGGACGAAGGCGTGGGCGTGGACACGCCCGAAGACGCCGTGCGCATTGAGGCGATCCTGCGCGCACGCCAGTAAGTAACGATGTCAACCGAAACCAATACAGAAGGTCACCATGCGCATTCTCTTCATCAGCGACATCCACGGCGTGCCGTCCACCTTGTCGGCCGCGCTTGAGCAGGGCGAGCGTCTCGGATACGATCGCCTCGTGCTGCTCGGCGACCTGCTCTACCATGGCCCCCGCAATGGCGTGCCCGACTTCTACGACACGTCGAAAGTTGCCGAAATCCTCAACGCGCACAAGGACAAGATTCTTGCCGTGCGCGGGAACTGCGATTCCGAAGTCGACCAGCTGATGTTCGATTTTCCGATGATGTCGGACTACGCCGAGCTCGACGCGGACGGCGAGCGTTTCTTCCTCACGCACGGACACCGCTGGAACGAGTACGACCTCCCGCCCATCGGCATGGGCACGATCCTCGCGCATGGCCACACGCACATCGCGGAAAAGAAGAAACTTCCGTGCGGCATTACGATCTTCAATCCGGGATCTGTCTCGCTTCCAAAGGGCGGCCAGGGGCGCACGTTCGGCTACTGGGACGGACACGATCTTTTCCATTATCCAATCTGAATCCGAGAAGGGCACAACTGCCCGAGAAAGGAATAGAGCATGCTGATTCTGAATCGACGCGACTTCCTCAAAAACGCGACTGCCTTTGGGGCACTTGCCGCCACGGGAATCGTGAAGGGCGAATCCCCTGAAGTCGGCAAGCCCTATCCGGGCTGGAAGCCGGGCGAAATGGATCTCCATTTCGTCTACACGGGCTGTGGCGAAAACATTTTCTACCGTCTCCCCGACGGTACGGCCATTCTGAACGACACGGGAGATTTCTACCGTCCCCGCGACCTCGACCAAGTCCCGTTGCTTCCTTCTCCCGACCGTCTCGGCGGCGAGTGGATGACACGCTATCTGCATCGCGTGTACCCTGAAAAGACGATTGACTACGCCATTTTCTCGCACTGGCACAGCGACCACATCGGCCATGCCACTTACGACCGCAAGGAGACGCCGGGTGCCAACTACCGTTACCGCACGACAGCCGACGGGCGCAAGATCAACGGATTCCTCTGTGTAGCTGAAGATTTTTCCTTCAAGCGCTACTTCGACCACCAGTATCCCGCCCGCGGCACGTACAACTCGCAGGACTCTTCCATGAATCTGCTCGCGCCGTGGGTCGAGGAACAGAAGCAAAAGGGCTTGATCGTCGAGCCGTTCAAGGTCGGCGCTCTCAACCAGATTACGCTCCAGCGCGATCCCGCGCGTTACAAGGACGTGTTCTCCATCCGCAACATCTGCGCGAACGGCGTCTTGTGGGACGGCAAGGACGGCGTGCATGACTACGCTGCCGAACATGTCGCTGTCACGAAGAAGGGGAGAATACCCCAGAACGAACTGTCGTTGGCTTTCGTCATGCAGTACGGGAAGTTCCGCTACTACGCAGGCGGCGACGTCGGGCGTCGGTTCAAAGTCAAGGGGGGCGGCGAGGTCAACTACGAAGGACTTGTCGGGGAACGCGTGGGACCGGTAACCGTCTGCAAGATGAACCACCACGGCTGCAGCGACTCGATGGACGAGGCGTTCGTCAGGGCCGTCCGCGCCCAGGCGTACGTGGCGTGCATGTGGTGTCCGGGCCAGATGGCTCCGAAGACGCTCAAGACGATCATGGCGCACTGCGATCCCGCGATCCTGCCGAACCTCATGCCGTCCAAGCGCCGCGCAAAGGAAGCAGACGAGTCGTACATGAAGAACATTCTCGTTCCGCACGTCGCGCATGTCGTTGTGAAAGTTCTCCCTGGCGGCAACGCTTATCGGATTTATCTCCTTGAGGCACACGACGAATCGATGAAGGTCCTCTCTGCCGTCGAGAAAGTTGTGTAATGCAACGGGCGAGACGCCCGTTGGCCCAGGGAAGTGGCAAGACGCCGGAAGGGACCGCGCTTATCGCGGATTAATTACCTACAGACCGTAGTTTACATAACTCTGATTAGGCGCAAGTTGCGGATTGTGCTTGATGTACCTATCAGAAGTTGCTAAAATATCAACACCCTTAAGGAAACAAAATGAATCCAGATATACCTGAGCCAGAAGAAGCCACGCCGACGACAAACGCTGTCAGTCTCTTTGGACAAGGTGGCGGCATGAATGATTTTCCTGTGCTGAAGGCATTTCAGGAATACATTGACGCAGAGCAAGCCAAGGCGCGCAAGCGCATGTTTGGCTTGAGCATTTTCTTCATCTTGCTGCTCGTCGTAGTCGTCGTTACCTTCACGGTCGTCATAACGTCGGTCATCAGCCGCAACCAGGCCTTGTCCGACCGGCTCTTTGACATCGCTCTCCGTGAGAGGGTTCCTGCCGCCCAGCCTGTAGTCAACGTTCAGTCGCCGGCGCCGGCGCCTGTCGTGCAGCCGGTTCTGCAACACTCAGCCGAGTCCGCCGAGCTGGCTCGTCTCCGCGAAGAACTGCAGCGCCCGAAAGCGGAGCGCCAGGCGGAGCAGGCCAAACGGGACACGGAGCAAATCGACTCGCTCAAGGCTCAGTTGACGAAGGCCCAGCAGCAGCCTGTGGCGCCAACGCCCGTCGTCGTGACCACATCGCCTTCGCCCGTTATCCAGCCTACGGCTGAATCCGCCGAGCTGGCGCGTCTGCGAGAGGAACTTCGCCGTGAAAAGGAAGAGCGAAAGGCCGAACAGGCCAAGCGCGAGAAGGAAAAGAAGGAAGCCGAGAAAGAGGCGTTCCTTCGGCGGCAATATCCTGATTATTATGCGCAGGAAGACGCACGCAAAGCCGCGGCCGAAGCCGCCAGAAGGGCGCCTCCCCTTCCCGCGCCTGCACCGCAGCCCATGGCCAAACCCGCGCCGCCGCCTGTCGCGCCTCCTGCTCCCAAGCCCGCCCCTGCCGTGGCGCCACCCCCTTCTCGGCCGGCACCAAGAACGGAGCAGGCACAAGCGCAGAACGTCGCAATCAAGCCCATCAGCTATTTCGACGAGAAGGCGCCGGAAGAGGATCCTGAATTGAATGAACTCCTCAAGTCACGCGCGAAACCGACAACGCCGCAAGCACCTGTCGTGACGACGCCCAAGCCCCCTTCTCAGGTTGCCAAGCCTACCGCGCAACCGGCTCCGCAGTCCGTGGCCAAACCCGCGCCGCCGCCTGTCGCGAAGAAAGCGCCGCCTGTCGCACAAACGGTTCCGTCCCCCCCTTCCAATCCTGCTCCGAAACCCTCTGCACAGCCTGCGGCGCAGCCGCCGGTGCAGAAGCCGGCGCAGCCAGCACAAAAAACGGAAACGCTCGCGATTGGCGGCGCAACCGACGGAAGTTCGATTCCCTGGCTGATTGAACTTCCGACTCGATAATAGCAGCCAGCTGGAGAACCTGAAGGGGGAACATAAGCATGTCGTTAAAGGCGATGGTGTTCATCGACGGTGCATGGCTATATCGCAACCGCACGTCGATTTTTGCGAAGCTCGGCGCGGAAAACGGGTGTGAGATCGATTACGCGAAACTGCCGCGTGTGTTCTGCGAGGACGTGGCAAACCATCTCGACGAGGACGTCGACCTCGTGCGGACGAATTATTTCGACACGATTCCGTCGGCGCGGTCAAGTTTCAGCACCTCAAAGCAGCGCGCGTTTTACGACTTTCTGGAGAAGTCCTGCGGTTACGAGATGGAAATCCACGAAATCGACGTGGGTGGAACGGACGGACATGACGAAACATGGGTCAAGATGGCGCTCGGCTCCTCTCTCATGTTCTATGCGGCGATGCCTTCGGCGTTTGACGCTGCCATCCTGATAGGCGATGACGTGATCTATGCGCCCATGCTCCGCCGCGCCCGTCTGCTTGGACGGCGCATCCAGCTTGTGACCGCATACGCCGCAGGTGGCGTGCCGCCGGCAATAGGAACGTCGCTGATCTGGAAGTCCCGCGTGAGCGACTTCCCGCCGCTCTACATCGACGACCACGCCGAGGACGTACGCCTCGTGCGCGAAAGCGTCATGCGCGTGTGCAAGCAGTGCGGACGCGAGGAGGAGACGACCTGGGCCGGACCCGATTTCTTCTGCTCCAACTGCCGCAGCAAGCGAAGCATCCGCGTCAGCTGATCAGTCGCGGTTGCCGAGGAAGAGCCGGTACGCCGAGTTGCTCGTGACGTCCTTCCAGGCATAGCCCAGGCGCTTCAGCGCCTTGCGGAACGCCGCGCGCTCGTTGTTTGGCACCTGCAACCCCACCAGCACTTTCCCGTGGTCCGCGCCGTGGTTGCGGTAGTGGAAGAGCGTGATGTTCCAGCGGTCCGAAATCGCCTCGAGGAAGTCAAGCAATGCGCCGGGACGCTCCGGAAACTCGAACGTGCAGACGACTTCGTCGTGGATGCCGCGCGTGTGTCCGCCGACCATGTGGCGGATGTGTTCCTTTGCGAGCTCGTCGTCCGAGAGGTCGATCGTGCCGATGCGCGCCGCCGTGAGCTGCTCGACGATCTGTCGCGTCTCCTCGCGGCTCGCGACGGAGATGCCCACGAACACATACGCCCTGTCGGGGTCGAAATACCGGTAGTTGAACTCGGTGACCGCGCGCTTGCCGATCTTGCGGATGAAGTTCTTGAACGCGCCGCGCACCTCGGGGATGCGGCATTCGAGGATGGCCTCGCGCTTCTCGCCGATCTCCGTCTGCTCCGAGACGAAGCGGATGCGGTCGAAGTTCATGTTCGCGCCCGAGATGATGCAGGCGTACGTCTCGCCGGTGGCTCCCTTCTTCGCCGCATACTGCTTGGCTGCGGCGAGTCCGAGCGCGCCCGCCGGCTCGCAGATCGCGCGCGTCGCCTCGAAGATGTCCTTGATGGCCGCGCACGTCTCGTCCGTCGACACGCGCACGATGCCGTCAAGGAATCGGCGGCAGAGGTCGAAGGTGATCTTCCCCGGCTTCTTCACGGCCACGCCGTCCGCGAACAGGCCGACCTCGGCGAGCTCCACGCGACGGCCTGCCTTGATGGATCGGTCCATGCAGTCGGAGTCGACCGGCTCCACGCC
>JAFRNO010000710.1 GCA_017430155.1 Kiritimatiellia bacterium
CGGACAGGTGTCCGCCTCGTCGAGGATGTCGATGCCGGAGTCGCGGTAGTATTCCGCAAACCCGAGCATGCGCATGACAATCCCCGGCAGATGCGTGGCATACCGCTCCAGGTAGCTGCCAGTCGCCACGCGCCTCACCGGCTTCTGTCCTTTCGCGGCGATGGCGCGCGCCATCGGCGGCACGAGGAATGTCTCCTCGCCGGCCACGCAGATGCCGGCGGGAATCGAGGGATCCACGGCGTCGATGGCCGTGCGGAAACGTTTCGCGAGACGGTTCATCATGTCGCGCTGGACGGCGAGGAACGTCACGTAGTCGGGATCGTCCTGCCGCGCGGCGGACACCTTCGCGCGCAGCGTCTTCTCCGAATACGCCGTGCCCCGTTGCGCGTTGAACGCCGCCACGTGGCGCGGACAGAAGCATTCGGCGGAATGGGAGTAGGCGCGCACGTCGTCGTCCGTCAGGATGAACGCCGGCTTCTCTTTCGCGAGCAGCGTGAACGTGTCGTCGATGTACTTTGCGAAGCCAGGGTCGTCCGGGCAGAACCGCACTTTCTCGCCCTTGATGTTCACCGTGCGCGTCCAGTCCTCGATGTCCTTGTCCACGCGCGGCCAGTGTCCGATGATCGCCTGCACGAGCACGCCGAGGCGCACGCCGGAATCATCAAGCTCGTGCCGGAGCGCACGGTAGCTGGCGACGTAGCGTTCCACCTTCTCCATCGCGGGCTTGCCCTCCGGGTGGAGCGTGAGGGAGTAGAGCACGAGGTCGCATCCGGTGCGGTCCCTGTACTCGCGGCAGTCCGCGGCGCACTGCGCCTCGCGTCCGGGCGAGAACGGCATGACGTTGTAGAGCGTGAAATCGGCGCCGCAGCGCGCGGGCGCGCCGTCGGCGAGTGCGGTGACGGCGGCCATCAGGAACAGCAGGGCGAGGCTGGTGGCTTTCATGTGTCGTTTCCTCCGTACAGGGAAGGTTTCAGGCGATCAGAACGCCTGCATCACGTTCTCGGCGCGGCGGATGTAGGCGTCCTGCTCGCGCTTCGAGAGGTCGTTCCAGCGCACGTTCCAGCCGCACACGCGCACCTGGAGGTTCTCGTACTTCTCCGGATGCGCCTGCGCGTCGCGCAGTTCCTCCGCGCTGAACACGGTGAACTGGATCACGCTGCCGCCGTTCTTGTGATAGTGCCGCACGAGCTCTTTCATGACCTTCAGGCCCTTCGCGCCGTAGCAGACCGACGGATGCAGCATCATGTCGAGCGGGTAGTCCGCCGGAAGCTTCGTCACGTCGGACGCGGCGAGCGTCGCCACGAGCGCCGTCGCGCCCTCGGTGTCCGCGCCCATCGTGGGCGAGAGGTTCTTCGACATTTCCTCGCCCTTCTTGCGGCCGTCGGGCGTCGCGCCCGTCTTCTCGCCGAGGATGATGAACTGCCGCGCGCAGTGTCCGGAGGCGAGGAAGATGCCGCCCTTCGAGTTGGGCTTGCCGTTCAGCTGCCCGGCGAAGCAGTCGATCAGCTCCGCGCCGAGCGCGTTCGCCTCGGGGTCGTTGTTGCCCCACTTGCGCTTCGAGCGCAGCATCCGCAGGCGCAGCGCCTCGTGGTCCTTCCAGTTCGCCGCCATGATCTGTCCGAGTTCGGCGAGCGGCATCTCCTTCTTCTCGTAGACGAGCTCCTTCACGGCAAGCAGCGCGTCGACCGTCGTGCCGGGGCCGACGGCGAGGATAGACGAGTTGTTCCCGCGCGGACAGCCGTTCGCGAATCCGTCCTTGTGCGTCTTG
This sequence comes from Kiritimatiellia bacterium, assembly GCA_017430155.1. Classification (GTDB taxonomy): domain Bacteria; phylum Verrucomicrobiota; class Kiritimatiellia; order RFP12; family UBA1067; genus RUG572. The sequence continues at coordinate 1,769 of JAFRNO010000710.1, forward strand.
AGCGCGTGCTCGGTGGAAATCGTCATCAGGTTCGCGGGGTTCACCTCGGGCAGCACCTTCTCGAACTCGAACGCCACCTTACGGCAGCGCTCGGTCGTATGGGCGAGCCGCCGCAGATACTCGGCCTTGAAGGAGGCGAAGTCAGGATAATCTCCCGCCTCCGCGAGCATCTTCTCGACGATCTTGAGGAAGTTGACGTGCCCCACGCCCGTGCCGTTCACGCTATCCCGGAGACCGAACTCGTAGCAGCCGCGCACGACCATCGTGCGGCAGTCCTCGTCGCTCGCGTGGGCCCACTTCTTGAGCGCCCGCGCCGTCGGCTCCTCGCCGATGAAGGAGATGGAGCGGTGGCGGCGCGCCATGTCGAGCATCTTGTCCATCGCCCAGTCGGGCGTGTTGGGCGCGATCTTCACGAGGAACTTCGGCGTCGTGAGGTTGCATTCGTCCATCACTTCGAGGATGATCTTCGAGACGTGGTTGAACTCGCTCGTGCCGTCCTTCTTCGTGCCGCCGAGGCCCACGGGCTGGTTCCAGTAGTTGCTGACGGAACCCCACTGCCAGAGGAAGTGCTTCAGCTGCTCGCGGAACTCAGCCTCCGTCGTGCGCCCCGCCGCGATGTCGGCGTCGTAGTACGGCGTGAGGAACACGTCCAGCTCCGTAAGCGAACGGCACTGGATGCCGTCGAGGTGCTCGCTGAAGAAGAAGTAGATCCACACGAACATCATCATGTCGTAGGCCGTCTGCGGCGGCCCCGAGCGCAAGCGCTCCAGGCAGGCAATTTCACCCCTCAGGCGATTAAATCGGGCTTCGCCCTTTAAATTGTTAAATGGGCCTTCGGCCCTAAGTGGGGCTTC
>JAFRNO010000711.1 GCA_017430155.1 Kiritimatiellia bacterium
AACTCGGCGCGCCAGCCGTCGTCGTCGCGGCCCTTCGCCGCCCGCGCCCGCTTGATCACCGCGTCGAACGACGCCGAGCCCTTGTGGGCGGAGCCCTTCATGAGCAGCGCGAACTCCACGACCGACGAGGCGAACCGGAAGGATTCCGACGGTTCCGCCGGCGTGATGTCCTTCGCCACGACGGGCTGGTCGATCCGCGTGCTCGCGTCGGCGTCCGGCAGCTTGTAACGCAGCTTCACCGTGAGCAGCTCCTCGTTGGCGACCGGCACCTGCTTCTGGTATTTGAGCGCGTCGGTCTTCGCCACCGCGTTCGTCGCGCCGGCCGGCACGAGCTCGTAGAACGCCGTCATCGAATGCCCGCTGCCCATCTCGCCGGCGTCCTTCTTGTCGTCGTTGAAGTCCTTGGCCGCGAGCAGGCGGTTCTCGTAGCCGAGCAGACGGTACGCGCCCACCTGCGCCGGGTTGAACTCCAGCTGGAGCTTCACGTCCTTCGCCACCGTCATCATCGTGCCGCCGAACTCTGTCATCAGGACCTTCTTCGCCTCCAGGATGCCGTCGAGGAACGCGTAGTTTCCGTTGCCGGCGTTCGCGAGCTTCTTCATCATCGCGTCGTGGTAGTTGCCGCGGCCGACGCCCAGTACGGTCAGGAACACGCCCGTCGCGCGCTTCTCCGCGATGTAACGCTCCAGTTCGGAGGGATTGCGGATGCCCACGTTGAAGTCGCCGTCCGTGACGAGCACCACGCGGTTGTTCTTCTTGGCGGAGAAGTTCTTCATTGCCTGCTCGTACGCGAGCTGCAGGCCTTCGCCGCCCGAAGTGGCGCCGCCGGCGCGTAGGCTGTCCAACACCTGCCGGATGCGCGCCTTGTCGGCGCCGGACGTGGCGGGCAATTCCACCTGCACGCCGCTCGCGTAGGAGACGATCGCGACGGAATCCTCCGGGCGCAGCTGGTCCACGAGAAGCCGCAGCGCCTGCACGAGCGTCGTGAATCCGCCGTTGTAGCCCATCGACCCGGACTTGTCGATCAGGAACACGAGGTTACAGGGCGGAATCGATTCCTTCGGGATGCGCTTCGCCTGCACGCCCACGCGCAGCAGCTTGTGCGCCGCGTTCCACGGGCACGCGCCCAGCTCGCACGTCACCGCCACGGGGACGTTCCCCGTCGGTCCCGCGTAGTCGTAGGAGAAGTAGTTCACGTACTCCTCGATGCGCACCGAATCCTTGGGCGGCAGGCGCTTCATGTCCGTCAGGTACCGCCGCATCGTGGTGTAGCTCGCCGTGTCGACGTCGAGTCCGAACGTGGAGAGCGGATTGCCCGTCACTTCAAGGAATTCATTCTCCTTGAACGCGGCGAACTGTTCCGTTCCCGCCGCGTCCGCCCGCGGCACGGAAGAACGCCGCGTGGCGGGCGGTTCGCATGACTGCGCCTTCACCTTATGCATACGCGCACCACTATATGCCTCTGCAGCCTCATACGCACGCGTTTCACTCGAGTAGCATCCGAGAACGCCCGCACTTCGCGCCGTTCCTGCAACCGATTTCAGCATGACGGGGGATTTGATGATCGTAATGGAATCTACACAAGCACTCTCGGCGCGTCCTTCATATTCTGCCTGTACTTGAGCTTTGGGGACAGGTTTTGCCAAAGGCGGAACGGGCGCTGCGCTATTCTTTGCCACCTCGGCACATTTCATATCGGGTTCCTTGGGTGCCTGGGGTGGTTCGGGTTGTGGGGTGGTGGCAGGTTGTTCGGTGATATTACGGTGCGGAACGGACTTTTCGAGAGTTATGGCGGGGGCGGCGCTTCCTTTTACGATACCGTCCTTCATGAAGAGGACGGGGAGCGCCACGGCCAGCAAGAGCGAGGCGGCGAGGGCCGGTCCCACGAACATCCACAGGCGGCGGCGCAAGGTCGGGGCGCGTGAGATTACGATGCGGAACGTGCGTTCGTAGTCGCGGCGCGGGTCGTCCGCCGCCGTGACGGGCAGGCCCGTGCAGGCCGCGAGGTCGGCGGGGAGAGATTCTCCGGGCGCGGTGTTGAGCGCGGTCTTCAGGTCGGCGAGGTCTTCGGGCGGCACGGTATCGACGGTCCAACTCCGCGACGCGGTCTCGACGGACAGGTCGCAGGCGTTCCACAGTTGGTAGACGCGCGTGCCGATGAGGATCTCGCGGTCGGAGGCGGGTACGGTGAACGGCGAGAGCGGCACGATGCGCCAGCCTTTCGCAGAGACGCCGAGCAGCAGTCCCGTGACGGGTTCGGGGAAATCTGCGAAGATGCGCAGCTCGCCAGCGGCGACGGGCTGGTCGAACGTTGCCGAAGAAGGGGTGTGCGTGCCAGATGGCGTACGCGCCGGTTCGGCCTCGCGCGTCTGGTACATTTCCCACTCGCGGCGGAAGACGGAGAGAAAACGGTTCCGGTCAATGTTCTCGTTTGTCATGGCGCACCTCACTTTCCGAGCTTCTTGAGGGTTTCCGGCGGTAGCGCCGCTTCGCAGGCGGCGAGCAGGGTCCGCGCCGCGAGGGGGTCGTTCAGGGTGATGCCCTTGTCCGAAAAGAATGTCGCGATCTTTTTCATGCATGTCTCCTTGAGCACGTAGGCCCGCGATTTCCCGACTCCCAGCGCCGCCAGCACTTCTGGCGTCGTGATCGGGATGTCATGGGCCGTCACATGACACAGGAGCGCAACATGTTGATTTTCCACTTTTATTTCTTTTGCCACCGCAGAAAACATTTCGTGGGAGAGCGCCCACAGGACGGCGCGGTCGAGCGCGGCGCCCGGCCGCCAGGAGACGACGCCGATCGTCTCGCGGGCGTCGTCCACCTCGGCGGCGCGTTCCCACACGAGGTGGCGCTTGCCGTCCGTATCCCGCACCGAGCGCGGCTTCCAGCCCTTGGCGGTGGCGAGCCAGTCCCGCACGATGTCGTGGATGCGTCCGCTGCCCGATCCGAACAGCGTGCCGCACACGAACTCGTCGAGTGGACGGTCCTCGGCCGCCATCCGGTGCTTGAAGTAGAGCTTGAGCGGCTTGGGCTTCCCGCGCGAGCCCGTGAGCATGAAGTAGGCGTCGAAGTGGAGCACGGGGTCCGCGCCTTCGACGTCCGCGCGCGTGAAGCCAAAGCGCGCGAGCTGCGCGTACATGGCGGACGCGACCTGCTCGCGCAGCGCGGGGGCGGCGTCGCAGCCGTCCACGAAGCAGACCTCAAACCACTCTCGCCAGGCGTCGTCGCCCGCGTAGAGGCCCTGCCGGCCGGACGCGCCGGCCGTCTTCAACTCTGTCTCAATCGTTGTCGTTTCCATGTCTTCCTCCGCACGCACAGGAACCGTTCTTCCCCTTTTTCCACAACTTTCTGCCAACCGGGATGGAAAATGCTTCCGTGCCGCTCCAGAAAACAAGGCCAATATACGAAAAACCGCATGGATTGTCAATGCGGGCGCGAGGATTTGGTATACTGTCGGCATGAAAACGGCGTTCATGTTTTTTCTCCTCGTGGCTGCAGGCTCTGCCTGTCCGGCGGCGGAGGGGGATTTGTGGTGTCTGCCGCCGCCCGCGCGCTGGGAGCTGGACGCGAAGCACCGTGGGCCGCAGATGCCGGCCGACACCTTTCCGGAGAAGCTCGATTCGCTGTTCATCTCCGCATGGGTCAAACCGTCCGGATTCGACGTCTACAACGAGATATTCCGTCTGGAATCCGGCGAAGGACGCGTCCTCTTCTCCTTTCAGGAACGGGGGCGGATCCTCTCCCTTGGCCTGCACGGCGCGTCGTATGTGGAGTGTGACGGGCCGATGGATCCCGCTTGGGCGCTGGACGGCAAGTGGCACTTCGTGGCGGCGGCGCTTTCCGGCGGCGTGATGCGAGTCTGGTTCGACGGCGTGCAGTTGCACGCCTGCCCTCTTCCCGGCGGCGTCGCGCACGTGGCGCGCGACGTGACGGGATGGGTGGGGGCGTCGTCCGGGACGCACGAGTTCTTCCGGGGCTCGCTGTCGGCACTGCAGATCGCGACGCGCGCGACCCGCCCGGACGCGGAGGTTCAAAAGCGGTATGCGGCGGAAAGCGCGGCGTTTGGCGCGGAGTTCAACGCGCGGCCGCTGCACGCCGTGTTCGCGGAGAGGCGGAAGCTCTTCTGCGAGTACCGTCCGCTCACGGACGAACAGCGCGCGCGTTGCGGTGCGGCCGAACGTACGCGCTGGGCGGATTTCGACGCCTTCTGGAACAAGCTCTTTCCGCAGGGGCTTGAGAACGCCACGCGGGAACAACTTGTCGCGGCGTCGGCGGCGGACTGGCCGGTCGCGCCGGAGCGTCCGGTGCGCGAGCGCGTGGCGCCGCGGCTCGATCCCGTCACGCCCGAACCGCGCCGGATGTCGTCCGCCGAGGCGGACGTCGCTGT
>JAFRNO010000712.1 GCA_017430155.1 Kiritimatiellia bacterium
CGACTGCTTCAGCGGCGACTTCGACTACGGCGACGGCGTGCACATCCACTCCATGTGCCGCCAGGTCGAGGCCTGCGCGAGCAACGTGAGCGAGCTCTTCCGCACCGAGAAGGCGGTTCTCACCGGCACCACCGCGAAGACGCCGGAAGGCAAGCGCATCGAGCTCGACGAAGCCAACTTCCGCGGCGAGAGCCCCTACGTGGTGGAGCACATCGACATGCTGAAGTCGATCCTCGGCTGCGGCCCCTACTACAACGAGGGCGAGGCGTGCGCGATCTCGACCGCCTGCGGCGTGATGATCCGCATCTCCGCCTACACGGGCCAGATGGTGGCGCTGAACCAGCTCCTCTCGAACGAGAAGAGCCCCTGGTACAACTTCGCCTGCACGCCCACGCCCGAGGACTTCGAGAAGGACGGCGACGTGCCGATGCCCACGTGCGGCGACAACGAGTGGGCGCTCCCCGGCAAGCCGTGGCGCGACCTGCCGAAGGGCACGCCCACGTCCGACAAGGCCACGCAGGACGCACCGCTTGGTTACAGGGTCTAGTTCATAGTGAATAGTGAATAGTTTTGAGTCGAGAGTTGAGAAAGGAAGATGATTGAATCGGTTTGGCTGAAGGCGCGCGCCGACGACGTGCGGCGCGTGGACGCGATCGACCCCGCGTTGTACCAGAAGTACAACGTGAAGCGCGGGCTTCGCAACACGGACGGCACGGGCGTGCTGGTGGGCTTGACGACCATCGGCAACGTCCACGGCTACGTCGTCTCGGAAGGGGAGAAGCAGGCCGTTCCCGGCCAGCTCTTCTACCGGGGCATCGACGTGGTCGACCTCGTGCGCGCCTGTGAACGCGAGAGGCGCTTCGGGTTCGAGGAATGCGCCTACCTGCTGCTCTTCGGCGAGCTGCCCACTGCGGCGCAGCTCGCGGAGTGGCAGGAACTTCTCGCCGAGCACCGACGTCTTCCCGACGGCTTCAAGGAAAAGGCGATCGTGCACGCGCCGGGCATGGACCTCATGAACTCCATCGCCCGCGCGGTGCTGACCGCCTACACCTACGACACCACGCCGGACCTTCTCGACATCGAGACGAACCTCCGCCAGGCCGTGGAGCTGATCGCGGGCTTCCCCACGATCGCCGCCTACGCCTACCAGGCCAAGGCCCACTACCACCTCGGGCGCGCGCTCATGATGCGCTACCCCGACCCCACGCACGGCACGGCGGAGAACATCCTCACGCTCATCCGCGAGGATGGGCGCTATACGCCGCTCGAGGCCGAGACGCTCGACCTCGCGCTCATTCTCCACGCCGAGCACGGCGGCGGCAACAACTCGAGTTTCGTGACGCACGTCATCACCTCCTCATTCTCGGACATGTACTCCACCATCGCCGCCGCCACGCTCTCACTCAAGGGGAGCCGCCACGGCGGCGCGAACCTCCGCACGATGCGCCAGATGGCCGAGATGAAGCGGAACATCCGCACGTGGACCGATTCCGGCGAGGTGGCCGACTACATCGCGAAGATCGTGCGCCGCGAGGCGGGTGACGGCACGGGCCTCGTCTACGGCCTCGGCCACGCCGTCTACACGATCTCCGACCCGCGTGCCCAGCTCCTCAAGGAGAAGGCGAAGATGCTCGCCGAGGCGAACGGGCGCATGGACGAGTTCGCGCTCTACGACGCGATCGAGACGCTCGGTCCCGGCATCATCCAGCAGGTCCATCCCGGCGCGCGCGACGTCTGCGCGAACGTGGACCTCTACAGCGGGTTCGTGTACGACATGCTGGGCATCCCGCAGGACCTCTACACGCCGCTCTTCGCCGTCGGCCGCGTCGTCGGCTGGTGCGCGCACCGGATGGAAGAGCTCGTGAACGGCGGGCCGATCATCCGTCCCGCCTACAAGCCCGTCTACAAGCGGGCCCGGCCGTACGAGCCGATGGAGGCGCGCGGGTGACCGCTGCCGCCGAGGGCGGAACGTCACCGGGACGGGTCTTTTCCGTCACGGCGCTTACCCAGTCGATCCGCAAGAACCTGCTGTCCAACAACGCCAAGCTCGCCGGAGTCTGGATCGAAGGCGAGGTTTCCGGCAACAGGAAATTTCCTTCCGGCCACCGCTACTTCGCGTTGAAGGATGCAAACGCGACGATTTCCTGCGTGCTCTTCGCATTCAGCGAGGGCAATTGCGACGAGGGGTTCCGCGCCGCGCTCAGGCAGGGCGAGACGGCCGTCAACGGCCTGAAGGTGCTGGCGCAGGGCGAGCTGGACCTGAACATGGGGCGCGGGCAGTACTCCTTCAAGGTGAAGTGCCTGCGCATCGCCGGGCAGGGCGACAAGATGGCCGAGTTCAACGCGCTGAAGGCGAAGCTCGAGGCCGAGGGACTCAACAAGCTTGACCATCCCAACCTGCGCCGGCCCTTGCCGTTCCTCCCGCACCGGATCGCCATCGTCACGTCGCCTTCCGGCGCCGTGATCCACGACATGTGCACCGTCCTCACGCGCCGTTTCCCGAACATCGAGATCCGCCTCTTCCCCGTGAAGGTGCAGGGCGAAGGGGCCGCAAACGAGATCGTGGGGGCAATTGATTTCTTCAACACGAGCGCCTGGGTGCCCGACGTGCTGATCGTGGGGCGCGGCGGCGGGTCGGTGGAAGACCTCTGGGTCTTCAACGAAGAGCCCGTCGTGAGGGCCGTCGCCGGATCGCGGATTCCCGTGATCAGCGCCGTGGGGCACGAGTCCGACACGACGCTCTGCGACTACGTGGCGGACCTCCGCGCCGGCACGCCGTCGATCGCCGCCGAGCGGGCCGTGCCCGTGAAGGCCGAACTTGTGGCGCGCGTGCGGGAACTTTCGGCGCGGATCGAGAAGGCGCCCCAGCAGATATACGAATCGTTTGTGCAGCGCATCGACGACCTCTCTTTCCGTCTCGGCGCCCACCTGAAACAGGTCGCGTCGACGTTTGACTGCCGTCTCAATCGCATTGCGCCCCGCCTGGTCCCCGCGATTGCGGCGGCCTGCCAGCGCGCAGAGAGCCGTCTGAAGACGGCAGATACGAGCCTCCGCCACCTCTCGCCGTATGGCGTTCTCGAGCGCGGGTATTCCATCACGCTCAACGCGGAGGGGCGCGTGGTGCGCGGCGTGGAGGAACTTGCGCCGGGGGCGCG
>JAFRNO010000713.1 GCA_017430155.1 Kiritimatiellia bacterium
ACCGTCTTGCGGCAGGTGTTGCCCTTGCCGTCGGAGACGCGCACCGTGTGCAGGTTCGGCAGGAAGCGGCGCTTCGAGATGCCGGTCGTGTGCAGGCCGATGCCGCCCTTGTACTTCGGCGAACCCTTGCGGACGATGTGACGCCCGGCTGCCGGCTTCTTGCCACAGATTTCACAGACTCTGGACATGGTTCCTATCCTTTCTCAATTGGTATTCGCTCCTTCGCTCGTTCCGCTTTCGCTCACTCGCTCGGGAGCTCATGTTCTTTACTTGTCGGATTCGCCGGGCTGCCATTCCACGGACTGCTGGAACGCGTCGTCGAACGCCGCGCCGAGGCTGCCGAAGTCCGCGTCGCTAGACGCCGAGCTCGTCGTGCCGGAGGTCGGCTCGGACTCGGCCTCGAGGGCCTTGACCTGCTCCTCCGTCATGTTGACCGCCGTCATGGACAGCCCGATGCGGCGTTCCTTCCGGTCGACCTTCATCACGCGCGCCTCGACCTCCTGGCCCTCCTTCAGAACGTCCTTGACGTGGGTCACACGCTGGTCGGAGATCTGCGAGATGTGCACGAGGCCGTCCACGCCGTCCTCGAGCTCGATGAACGCGCCGAAGGACGCGATCTTCGAGACCTTGCCCTTGACGAGCGCGCCGACGGGGAACTTGGACGCGATTTCAGACCACGGATCCGTCTGCGCCTTCTTGAGGCTGAGCGAGATGCGCTGCTCCTTCGGGTCGACGGACTCGACGATCGCCTCCACCTCGTCGCCCTTGTTCAGGCACTCGGACGGACGGTTGATCTTGCGCGTCCACGACATGTCCGAGATGTGGATCATGCCGTCGATGCCCTCCTCGAGCTCGATGAACGCGCCGTAGTTCGTGAAGTTGCGCACCTTGCCCTTCACGCGGCTGCCGACCGGATAGCGGTCCTGCACCGTGTCCCAGGGGTTCTCCTGCGTCTGGCGGATGCCGAGCGCGATCTTCTGGTTCTCCGCGTCGACCTGCAGCACCGACACGAGCACCTCGTCGCCGATGTTGAGCATGTCGCTCGGACGCGCCACGCGCTTCGTCCAGCTGAACTCGCTGATGTGCACGAGGCCCTCGATGCCGGGGGCGATCTCGACGAACGCGCCATAGGCGGCGAGGTTCACGACCTTGCCCGTCACGCGGCTGCCGACCGGGAACTTCTCCACGATCGTGCTCCAAGGGTTCTCCGTGGTCTGCTTGAGGCCGAGGGAGATGCGCTCCTTCTCGCGGTCCACGTCGAGCACCATGACCTCGAGCTCCTGGCCGACCTTGAGCATCTCGCTCGGGTGCTTGATGCGGCCCCAGCTCATGTCCGTGATGTGCAGGAGGCCGTCGATGCCGTCGAGGTCGATGAACGCGCCGAAGTCCGTGATGTTCTTCACGCGGCCCTTGCGGATCTCGCCCTTCTGCAGCGAGGCGAGCAGCTCCGCACGCTTCTCTGCCATCGTGCCCTCGATGAGCTCGCGGCGGCTGACGATGATGTTCTTGCGCTCGTTGGAGATCTTGATGACCTTGAATTCGAACGTCTGGCCGATGTAGACGGTGAGGTCGCGCACGGGGGACACGTCCACCTGCGAGCCGGGCAGGAACGCCTCGACGCCGTCGATATCCACGAGCAGGCCGCCATGGACCTGCGACTGGATCGTGCCCGTGACCACGCACCCTTCGGTGTACAGCGCCAGGACCTTCTCCCAGCGGATCTGGATGTCGGCGGCCTTCTTGGAAAGAGTCACCATGCCCGTCTTGTCGTTCTCGAGCTCGCGCACGAGCACCTGGACCTTCTCACCGGGCTTCGCGGCGGCGGGATCCGAGAACTCGCTCAGATCGACCTTGCCCTCGCTCTTGTAGCCGATGTCGATGAATACGTCGTTGTCCTTGACGACCTTGATTGTGCCGTCGACGATCTTGCCGGGCTTGATCGTCTCGGTCTGACCCATGCTGCCGGCGAGCAGCTCCGCCATCGCCTCGGACTTCGGGGCCGGCGGGGTTGGTTTACGGATAGCCATTTGTTGCTTTTGTTGTTTGTTGATGAACGCGGTTTTCTGCCGTGCCTTTCCCGTTGGTGGGCAAAGGAACGGATAGTATATCAAATCTGGGGGGCAGGTGGCAAGACCCCACGTTCAAGAAGATCCTGCACGATCATCCGCGCGTCCGTCTCGAAATTCCCCTTCACGAACCACTTGAGGAAATTCTGCTCGTGCAGGAAGAGCTCCTTGAGGCTCACGCCCTTCTTCTTGCCGAAATTAATGCACCACTGGCCGTTCTGCCAGCGGATGAGGCCCGTGCGGTCCGCGTTGAGCGGGTCGCGGGGGACGAGGTACTCGTCCAGCTCCGCCGTCGTCTTCGGGAGGTCGCCGTACTTCTCCAGCTGGGCCTTCAGGACGTCCAGCGTGGCCCGCGCGTCCGCCTCCGCCCCGTGCGCGCCCACGTGGTCGCGCCCGCAGTAGAACCGCACCGCCGCCGTGAGGTCGCGCGGCTCCATCTTGTGGTAGATGCGCTGCACGTCCACGTGCCGCCGGTCGCAGGCGCCGAAGTTCCGCCCCACCCGCGCGAACTCCTCCTCCAGGCACGGCACGTCGAAGCGGTCGCTGTTGAATCCGGAGAGGTCGCAGTCGCGGAAGAACGCCTCAATCTCGTCCGCCTTGTCCGCAAACGTGGGGCAGTCCTTCACCATCTCGTCGGAGATGCCGTGGATCGCCGTCGTCTCCGGCGGAATCGGCACGCCGGGGTTGAGAAGCCAGCACCTCTCCGTCTCCGTGCCGTCGGTCTCCACGCGGATCGCGGCGAGTTAGGATGCGGTCCTGCCGCGCGTTGACGCCGGTGGACTCGATGTCGAACACGACGAGCGGCCTGTCTAGCTGTAGCTGAAGTTTCATGCGGAATAGTATACCACAATCGCCCCGCGCGGACGCAGCAGGGGTTAGTCGGTCCAGACGGTCGCGATGGGCGTATACGCGGACAGGATCGTCGCGCTTTCGCTCGTGCCGTTGAAGTACATCGGATAGCGGACCTCGACCGCGCGGGAGCCGATCTTGAAGCGCGCCACGAGGTAGCGGTACGACGAGCCCATTTCCTCGTAGAACAGCATCGCCGAGCCGCTGCCCAGATCGCCCGAGAGCGTCACGAAGCCGTTCAGGCGCCCGTTCGCGTCCCGATTGAATTTCAACGAGACCGAATGCCCGCTGCTGGCCGTGATCGCCTTGTTGTCCTGGTAGACCGCCACGTACTCAAGCGCCGCCTGCGCCTTTTCGTCGACGAGCGCCGTGCCGTCCGCCTTCCGCCCGAAGGCGTTCTTGCGAAGGCACACGTAGTCGTCGCTGGTGTCCGCCGTCCCGTTTTTCTTCTTGGTGCCGTGCCACAGCCAGCCAATCGCGCCGAGCTCGTAGTAGTGCTTCGCGGGATTGTAGATCTGCAAAGAGAGTCGGCGGATGTACTCCGTCTTCTTCTTGTCCTTGTAGGACCCGTCGACCTCGGCGACGTACTGTGCGGAGGCATACTGGAATCCGAGGCCGGACATCTTGTAGTCCCCCGACGTCGCGGAGATCTTCCCGTCCTTGGACACCGTCACCGTCACCATGCGCGACCCGGCGCCGAACGTGCCGCCGATGCCGTCCACCGACGTGTAGCCCCTGAACGTGCCGACGACTGCGGACGGCAGCGCGTTGACGTAGAACGTGGTCGTGACCGTGTACTTCTTGCTGCCTTTCTTGATCGTGATGATGAGCGAGACCCTGCCGGACTTCATGGGGATGCCGGTCAGCGTCTGGTGCTTGGAGTCCCACGCGAGGCCGGACGGCAGGCCGTCGATCTTCGATATCTTGTACCCGTTCTGCGCCGCGATGCCGTAGCTGCTCCAGTTCGGCGCGACGCCGACGTCCATCTCGTCGGGCGCCTTCGACGACCGGTTGGGAAGCGTGATGTATCCCGCGTCGGCCGCCGCCGCGTTGTTGCGGCCCCATACGACGAAGGTCTTCGAGACGGACTTGCCGGACCGGTTCGTCGCCGTCACCTTGATGGCGTGCCGTCCGGGCGGGATCTTGAGGTCGTCCGTGACGGACAGCGTGTAGACGTTGTCCGATCCGGACTGGGCCTTGAACTTGACGCCGGCGGGCACGCCGCTCGCCTTGACCGTGGGATAGGAGATGCTGGACACGTCAACCGATGCCTTGTCGCCGACGCCGTCCTCGGCGAATATCTCGGTCGGGCCTATCACCGACATGGAAATCGCGTCGGCGCTCTTTTTCACGAAGAACGCCCTGTAGCGGACCGCGTGCTTGGGAACGGTGAGCGTCACCGGAGTCTTCCGCATGTTCTTCAAGTAGCTCGGGAAGGCGTTCTCGGAATCCGTATCGTCGGGCGCCCAGTACCAGAACGAATACCCGGACTTCGGCGTCGCCGTCAGCTTCACTTTCGAACCCCAGGCGTATGTGCCGGAGCCCGTCAACTTCTTTGAACCCGCGTTGCCCGCCGCCAAGGTAACCTTGAACTTCGACTTCGCCCAGCGCGCGAAAAGTTTCGCGTTTTTCGCAAACTTCGTCTTTGCCGTCACCTTCGTGCCGCCCGTCTTCTTCGTGTACCACGCAGACAGCGTGTAGTCCGCCTTGAAAGGCGTCGGAAGTCCGCCCACGGCGGCGTTCTTCGGCACGGCCACGACCGACGGGACGTCACTCCCGGAGAAGCTGCCGCCGTTCGGGTCGAGCGTAAGCGTGATCGGCGTACCCATCCGCCACGCAAGCGTGAACTCGCCGCGCGATTTCGAATAGAGGTAGCCTCCCACGCAGACGTAGTACGTCTCGCCGCCCACCGCCTCAAACGACACCTGGCTCGTCTGGCCCACAAAGTCGTCGTTTTCCTCCACCTTGGTGAGCGACGAGAGCGTCGCCCCCTGATAGGCGCCGAGCTTCGTGTCGAACTTGCTGCCCTGCGTGTGGAACCACACGGTCCCCGACTTCGGCGCCGTCCACCTCAGCCATTTCGTGTTGCAGACCTGCGAAAGCGGCTCGCCCGACTGGGTCGTCGCGAGGTAGTTGTCGCTCAGGACCGACCCGCTCGCGCCCGCGATCGGATAGGGACTTTCAAAGCTGTCGAACCAGTTGGATGTCTTGCAGTCATTGAGGAACGCCGTGCCGTAGAAGGCGGTGTTGAAGTCGCATCCAGACGGCACGCTGCCCTTGAACGTCACGGAACTCAGCGCCGTGCAGCTCCCGAAGGCATACGCGTCGATCGTCGTCACGCTCGACGGGATGACAACGGATTCAAGCACCGGGCACCAGGAGAACGCCCAGCCGGAGAGACGCGTCACCTTGCAGGCCCTGGATCCGCCGTCTGCGTACACCGTGGCCGGAATGGCAATGCTAAAGAGGCCCGGATCGTCGCAGTAGGTGATCGTGGCCGTGTAGCCGGACGAGTCGGAACCGCTCCAGTCAAAGCTCCATTCAACGCCCTGCGCGTCCGTCCACATGTCCGATCCGCCGTCTCCGCCGAACGCGGCAAGCCCGCACCCAACGGCCATCACAATCGCAGCAATCATCTTCTTCATAGCTCTTCCCTTTCTCTTCTGCTCTCCATTATCAACTATTCACTATATTACTTGTCACCTGGTTTTCCATCCTCGGCCGGACGGATCGCCGATGCCGCCGATGTCGCCCGCCGCCGGCCCCGGATGGAGCAGCCACTTGACCTCGATCACGTACTTGCCGATGAAGAAGCGGGCAAATGCCGCGTTCGCAACCGCCCCCACGGTGTCGGGATCCGCCTCGGGCGAAAGCACCGCCGTGCCGTTCAGGGCCGTTCCGCCGAGCGTACCCGCGAGCGTCGCGACGCCCGTCTCGGCGTTCACCCACACCTTCAGCTCCGCCGGAACCGGATTCTGTCCAGCCCCTTCGTCCACGTATGCAGTGAACTCCATCTCGCCGCGTTCCGCCGCCAGGTTCGCAATCGCGTTCCACTGTGCGTCCTTGGGGAGTCCATCCGCGCCCTTCCCGAACTTGTTCAACCGGCCGGCGACGCGCGTGTCCGGCGAGATGGACAGGCTGCCCGCGAACACGTCCTGGCGGGAATACCAAGAATCCTCAAGCGCGAACGCCGATCCGAAGATGTCCGCCTGCGGGTTGATCGCCAGCGTCAGCCACTCATCCACCGTACGCGTCTTCTTGCCGACCCTGGTGGACGTCTTCTTGTGGAATTTCGCCTCGTACCGGTCGCCGGTGGCGTCGGGCAGAACCTTCAGCCCGCCGCCGGAGAACGTCGACGTGCCGACCTTCGCCGTGAGCTTGCCGGTTGTGTACACGATCAGCGTTACGGGCAGGGAATCCCTGCACAGCTGGTACGAACCGTCGTCCTGCACAGGACGCGTGGAGCCGTAGTACGTACCTGCCAGCCCGTCCGGCAACGGCGTCACCTCTACCGTGATGGTGGAGACCTTGTTCGTGACGCGTTTCCCGACCTTCAGCG
>JAFRNO010000714.1 GCA_017430155.1 Kiritimatiellia bacterium
AGCGCAGCCACATCGTCCACAGCGGGCTGTCCTTGAACGTCGTGTCCTCGAAGCGGATGTCCCTGCAGCGCAGGAAGATGACCGTCCGCGGACGCAGAAGATGGGTTGGCTTGGCCCATGTCCGATGGTCGAAGAAAGCGGTCCCGCTGTTGTTGATCACGCCCTTTCCGGTTATGGCGATGCCGTGCGCGTCCTGGGCGAAGATGAACGCCTTGCGCGTAATCGTGGCCGGCACGGCGTTCGAGTAGGTATAGACCTGGTCGAGCGGCATCGCGTCGTCGTAGTCCTCCGGCTTCGTGCCGCCGAGGATCACGGCGCCTTCCTCCAGATGCAGCTCCACGCCGCTCTTCAGGTAGAGCGTGCGGCAGGGATGGACGCCCTTCCCGACGGTCACGCGCCCGCCGCCCTTCGCCGCCGCCGCGTCGATCTTAGCCTGGATGGCCGCCGTCTCCCACTGCATCCCCTCCGGCGGCGCCGCGACTGCCACGGCGCATCCAGCAGCCATCACGGCCGCGAGAATGCGTGCAAATATGCCTGTCGTCCGCATAAAAATGTTCTCCTTGTGCTTTCGCGTTGACAAGTGTATCAGAAATCACACCCCCAGTCCAGATTTCCCCGTAAGCACTGACATTGCCATTGTATTGTCAATCACCGTTTGGTAAACTGCTCACGGCCCATCAAGAAAGGGTCGCCATCAATCCATTTGAACATAGGAGGAAAAATGCAAAACGAAACAAAACGTTTAATGCGAATGACAGCTAGGGCGTTCCTCGCTGCGGCGTTTGCCGTCTGCGCGGCAACCGCAGTATGCGCGGGCGATCCAGACGGCATGGCGAAGGTGCTTGACGGATATATCACGTCGGAAAGGATTGCCGGCGTCGTAAGCGTGCTGAGCGACAAGGACTACAACGTCCAGTTCGACTGCGCGGGCTGGGCCGAACGCGGGAAGCGGAAAATGACGCCCGACACGCTCTTCGCGATCTTCTCGATGACGAAGACCTTCACTGGTTCCGCGATCATGTGCGCCATCGACGACGGCAAGCTCTCGCTCGACGACGAGGTGGCGAAGTACCTGCCTGAGTTCGCCGACGTGAAGATGAAGGACGGCTCCAAGCCGAATCGACCGCTCACCATCCGCCACCTCACGACGCACACGACGGGCTGGCGCGGCGGTACGGGCGTGGTCAACCGCGACATTCCCCTCCGCGAGGTGGCCCGGCAGCTCGCCGCCCGTCCGCTTTCCTTCCAGCCCGGTGAGACGTTCGCCTATGGCAACGCCTGGATCTGCACGGCGGCTGCCTGCCTGGAAGTCGCGGTCGGCAAGCCGTACGAGTTTTACCTCAAGGAACGCATCCTCGACCCGCTCGGCATGAAGGACACGACGTTCGCGCCGAACGCCGAACAACTCACGCGTCTCGTCTGCGCCTACACGTCCGACGACAAGACCCTCCGTCCGGCGGCGGACCATTGCGTGCAGCAGCTCGTCTTCCCCAAGAAGAAGCCCGTCTTTCCCGCCGCGAGCGGCGGACTCTTCTCCACGCCGCGCGACATGATCGCCTTCTCGCAGATGCTCGCGCACCACGGCGAATGGAAAGGCAAGACCGTCATCTCGCGCAAGACGTTCGATTCCATCTTCGCCGTCAAGCAGACACCACCCGGCATCACCCAGCCCTACACCTGCGGCAGCTGGCTCTACGGCGACTGGTTCGGACACGAGGGCGCGATGCGCACCGACCAGCGCGCCAACCTGCGCACCGGCCACAGCCGCGTCTTCTTCATCCAAACCGAGAACAAGGCCGGCAGCGCGTTCTTCCAGTTGAAGAAAGACTGGCACGCGGCGGCGGACAAGATCCAGGGCACGCCGCCGTCCAGATTCGGCAACTAACGTCGGACGCAAGCCGCCGCAACGGCGGCGCCGACCATCGGCGCCTCGTCGGTGCGGAAAATCTCGAATGGGACGTCGGGAACGAGCGCGGCCATTTCCGCGCGGACGATGCCGTCGAAATCCACGGCGCGGGTCTTCCAGTACGTCGAGCCGTCCACCGTGATCCGGACGGGCGCGCGCCCCGCCTCGGCCGACCGGCGCACGAACGCCGCGAGATGCGCCGCCGTCAACAAGGCCGACCGACGCACGACCGCGCGCGCGATCTCCTGCGCCACGGGAATGTCGTCCGACGGGAGAATCGCCGCGAGCGGATTCGCGGCATCCGCGCCACCTGCGGCAAACGAGTCGAGATCGCGCGTGGAAAGCGCGAGTTCGTCCAGTCCGTTGGCCTGCAGCAGTCCCTCGTGCGCCGCCGCCTTCAGGAGCTGGAGGCCGACGCCGCCGAGGTACGCGCCGGACACCATCTTCTCGAATGGCGCCGCGCCCGTGTCCGGCAACGTGGCGTCATACGCAAGGTCGCAGGACGTGCGCGGCACCTTGTCGCACTCCCCCGATTCGGCATTGCGGATCGTCCCGTTCTCGATGCTGGCGAGATTCGTGCCCGTGCCGAGGATGAAGCCGACCTGCCCCGGACAGACCTTGTCCTGACGCGACAGCCCCGCCAGCAGCGTCGCCACCGTGTCGTTCAGGACAACGACGGGAAGCGGCCCTCCCGCCAGCCGCCGCACGAGTTCGGCGCCCACACGCTGGCCGATCACCTCCGGCGCGGCGATCTGCTTGGACCACGCGACCAGCTCTGCGTCGCCATCCGGCAAAGACTTGCATTCGTATGAGAAGCAATACCCGATGCACGCGGCTTGCGGCTCGCAGGCACGGACCGCGTCGACCTCGGCGGCAATCGCACGGTGGAACGCCTCTGCGGAGATCGGTCCGTCCGTCCCCGGCATCCGCGACTTGCGCACATGCGCGAACACAGGGCCGTCCGCCGTCAGCCGAACGGACGCCACGCGCAGGTTCGTGCCGCCGGCATCCACGACGATCACGGGCCTGTCGGCGAGTGACCTCGCATCCACGCATCCCGGCAAATGCGAGTCGATCATCCGCAATGACGAGGGTTCACTCGCGAGCGCCTTCGTCGCCTCGTCTTCAAACGCGCGCATCGCGGCCAGCAGCACCTCGCGCTCTGGCTGAAACCCGCCTTCCCGCAGGAAATCTTCAATCCCAGCGTTCATTTTCGCCCTACCATGCGGCGGCGGTACATCGTGGCGGCGATGTCGCGCGCGGCCTGGACGAGCTCCGGGTACGGCACGTCGGCCACGTTCAGGAAGCCGATCTGGTAGTTCTCGCCGTCGCTGCGGCCCGTGAGCGCCTGGTCCTGCCACTGGAACCAGTGCGTGCCCACGTAGCGCGGATGGTCGAGGCAGGCGTTGACGAAGTCGCGGTAGCACTGCGCGCGCTCGTTCTGGTCGCGCGTCGCCACGAGGCCCGTGTGGAACATGCCGCGGTCAAGCGCGCCGAAGTGGAACTCGCCGTTGATCATCGGTTTGTCCTCGGCGTCGGGCGGGAGGTCCTTGGTCGGACGCCGGTTGTAGATGTTCACGCTCACCACGTCGCAGTGGCGCGCGGCCGCGCGGTAGATCACGTCCGTGCCCCACGCGATGCGGCAGCCGAGGTAGAGGTGGTTGGGCAGCTCCTCCTTGAGCACGCAGCGGATGGTGCTGAAGTATTTCTCGGCCACGTCCTTCATGCGCTCCTCGCCGTTCCAGGAGAGCTCGTTGTCCACGAACACGCCCACGCACCACGGGTCGTCGCGCATCGTCTTGGCGGCGTTGCGGGCGCGCTCGCGGAAGGTCTTCTCGAACGCGGGGTTGAACGGATCGGGCAGCGCGCCCCACCAGCCCTTGGAGTCCTTCAGGCGCGGCGTGCCATGCGTGCCGAGGCAGAGCGTGTAGGGCGTGCGGTCAAGCGAGTAGATCTCGGACCAGCTCCAGTTCGCGATGGTGTTGAGACCCCAGGCGCGGAGACGCCGGTGCGCGCGGTCGACGTACTCGGCCTTCCATCCGGCGCCGTACTTGCGGCGCAGGTTGGCGTTCGCGAAGCTGAAGGTGTCGTAGGGGAGATGCGCAGGATCCTTGTAGAAGTTGTGCGCGGCGGGCCACGTGCAGCGTCCCCAGAACCCGCCGAACTCCGGATCGTCCTTCGCGGGCGTCCATGAGAAGTACTTCTCGCGGAAACCGATGCCCGTGGTGCCGTTGCCGATGCCCACGCAGTCGACGCCGTGCGAGAAGAAGAGACGCCCGTCGGGGTCGACGAGCCACCACTTGCCGTCCACCTTCTCGGTGCGGAAGAAGCCCGTCGCTTTGAGCTGCGGACCTCCCGCCCAGCCGCCGAAGCGGTCGGACTCGGGAATGGGCGTGGCGCCGTTCTTCGCGAGCCAGGCGTCCTCGTCGGCCTTCGTGCGCGCCAGCTCCGCCTCGTCGTGCACCTTGCCCGGCCAGTCGTCATGCATGAACTGCCCGAAGCGGTCCACGAACGGCAGGAACGTCTTCGCGGGCAGCACTTTCGGGGACGGCACGCCGACGCCGTCGCCCGTCACGCGCAGCACGCTGAAGCCGCTCGCCACGCCGTCCTGGCAGAAGAAGATGTGGAATGAAGTCGTGTGACGGATGTTGAACCCGCCGCCGGCATCGTCGAGCGCGGCGGGGCGTCCGTTCATGCCCTCGAGCTTCAGCGGCTCGTCGAGCGTCCACGGAAGGCCGCGCGCGCTCGCCACGATCTCGCCGACGGCATGCGGCTTCAGGATCACGGCGCCGCCGGGACCCTGTCCCTGCACGCCCCGCCCCTTCACGCTGAGGTGCACGGTGCGCGTCTCATGCGTCGTGTTGCTTACCGTCACGACGAAGCGCCCGAAGCGCGAGAGGTCGGCCTCGCCCTTCACGAAGTCCATGCGCACGCCGGGCCAGCTAGCCTTGACGCCGGTCGTCACGCCCACGGAACCGTCCGCGAGCGTGGTGATCGACGAGTCGCTCTGCGCGCGCATCACGGTGTCGGAACCGGGCCACAGCGTCTCGGCCCACGCCCCCGCCGCCGCAACGGCCGCCAGGGCAAATGCAATCTTCTTCATCTCATTCATCCTTTCTTCGGCCAGCGCGCGGTCTCCGCCTTGCGCCAGCCCTTCACGCAAATCGTTCCGTCCACGCCGAGCGAGGCGACGGCGTAGCTGTTCTCCTCCTCGCCCGTCCCCACCACGAGCGCGCGGAGCGAGTAGTAGGGAATGCCGCGAATGAGGTTCACGCCGCCGAAGTGCTCGTGGCCCGTGAAGACGGCCTTCACCTTGCCGGACTTCTCGAGGACGGCGCGGACGGCCGCGGAGTTCTTCACCTCGTGCTGCGCCCAGGCCTTGGGGTCGATGCGCTGGTGGCAGAACACGATGACGGGTCCGGTCGCGCGCGCAAGCTCGCCTTCGAGCCACGCGAGCTCCTCGGGCGGCACGTTCGCGTCGTCCCACGGGTTGTTGCGGGAGTAGTGGCGCATCTGCGAGTCGTAGCAGGCGTCCAGCACGATGAAGGTCACGCCCTTGCGCACGAAAGAGTAGTTCGGCAACGTCTGCGCCTGGCCCGCGTTGTGGACGTGGGAGAGGTAGTCCTCGAGCGTGAGGCAGTCGAAGTCGTGGTTGCCGAGCACGTGGAAGCGGTCGCCGTTGAAGCCGGCGAACGTGCGCTCGATCGCGTCAAGGCACGCGAGCGTCTCCGCGCGGCCGCCCGTGAGGTCCTTGAAGTCGCCGAGCTCGATGAAGAAGTCGGGCTTCACGCGGTTCATCACGTCCACGGCCTCCTGCAGCTTGCGGCACGACTCGCGGTAGTAGCGGTCGCCCACCGGCGGCAGGCACGGCCCCATCGGGATGTCCGCGTAGTGGAGGTCGGTGACCATGCCGAAGCGGACGAGCGTGCCCTGGGGACACTCCGCGCCGAACAGCGTCTCCGACCGCAGGAACGGCGCCGCGGCGCACGCGCACGCGAACCCTTTCAGAAACGATCTTCTCTGCATTTTCATACTCCTTTTCAGTGATTGCGCCGTCATGCGGCCGATTTCTCGCACAGGCAGTTTTTCATCGGCCAAGATTATACCACAAACGGGCACAAACGGACGCGCGCGGTCCCGAATCTTTTGCTATAATAGCCCCAGCCAAGAACAGGACAGAGGCAATGACAGCAGAAGAGATCAAGGCGTTCAAGGGCCGTGGATGGCTCCTCAACAAGGGAACGGAGACGTTCTCGGCGCGCGTCGTCACGGGCAACGGAAAGGTGACCGCGGAGCAGGTGCAGGCCGTCGCCGACGCGGCGCGCGCGTACGGCAGCGGCGTCGTGACGCTGACCGTGCGCCAGACGTTCGAGGTGCCGGGCGTGCCCGCGGCGTCGATCGAGGCGTTCGAGGCGGCGCTCGCGCGCGCGGGGCTTTCCGTCGGCGGCACGGGTCCGCGCGTGCGCCCCGTCGTGTCCTGCAAGGGGACGCTCTGCCCGCGCGGGCTGATCGACACGTTCGCGCTTTCGGAGGCGATCCACCGGAGATTCTACGTGGGGTGGCACGGCGTAGCGCTGCCCGGCAAGTTCAAGATCGGAGTCGGCGGCTGCCCCAACAACTGCATCAAGCCCGACCTGAACGACATCGGCGTCGCGGGAGCCGTCCTGCCCGGCGGCGCGCGGGGCTACAGAATCACGCTCGGCGGACACTGGGGGCGCACGGGCGCAGCCGGACGCGAGGTGCCAGGCGTCCTTCCGGACGAGGAAAGCGTACTCGCGTTCATCGAGAGGGTCCTGGACTTCTACCGCGCCAACGGCCAGCCGGGCGAACGCTTCTTCAAGACGCTTGACCGCATCGGTTTCGAGCGCGCGCTCGAGCTCATCAGCTGAAAAGACGTCGCGAAAGCCCATTGACGCGGGGCGGGGAATTGGGGTATACTATCCGCGTCCAAGACTGAAAAGCCATGCGATGGGGGGCACCACCTCGGGTGCCGCTTACGCTGGCTTTTTCTTTTTTCCGGGGCGCGCCCCGGACAGAGACAGGAGAACGGAAGATGTTGAAGATAAACGGCGAGGAAAAAGAGGCGGCGGGCCAGACGGTCGCGGCGTATCTCGCGGCGGCCGGCTACGACGCCGCGCGCGTCGTCGTGGAGCTGAACGAGGTGATCGTGCCGAAGGCCCGCTACGGCGAGACCGTGCTGCGCAACGGCGACCAGGTGGAGATCGTCTGCTTCATGGGAGGCGGCTGAGATGGCGCTGGACCGCGAAACGTTCCGCGCCGCGCTCGTCGCGCGCCACGGCGCCGACCGGCAGGCGAAGTTCGACGCCGCGCGCGTAGCGGTGTGCGGACTCGGCGGACTCGGCTCCAACGTGTCCATCGCCCTTGCGCGCGCGGGCGTCGGGCACCTCCACCTCATCGACTTCGACCGCGTGGAGCCCTCCAACCTCAACCGCCAGCAGTACACGGCCGCGCAGGTGGGTCTTCCCAAGGCAGAAGCCCTGCGCGCCAACCTCGCCGCGATCAACCCCTTCTGCGAAGTCACGGCCGAGACGGTGCGCGTGACGGACGCGAACCTCGCCGCCCTTCTCGCGGACGACGACATCGTCTGCGAGGCGTTCGACCGCGCCGAGGCGAAGGCGATGCTCGTCTCGGGCGTGCTGGAGACGTTCCCGGAGAAACCCGTCGTCGCCGCGTCCGGGATGTCCGGCCTCGCCTCCGCGAACGCGATCGCCACCAAGCGCATCTCGAAGCGGCTCTACCTCTGCGGCGACGGGACGACGGACGTCAACGACGGAATCGGCCTCTACGGCGCGCGCGTGCTCGTGTGCGCGGCGCACCAGGCCACCATGATCCTACGCCTCATCGACGGCGCGGACGAACCTTAAAAGGAAAACGAAATGGCAAACGGAACTGACACATTCACGCTCGGCGGGCGCACCTTCACCTCACGCTTCATCCTCGGCTCGGGCAAGTACTCGCTCGACCTCATCCGCGCGG
>JAFRNO010000715.1 GCA_017430155.1 Kiritimatiellia bacterium
ATCGGCAACCCGCTCAACGCCATCTCGCTCAACCTCCAGCTCCTCGCGCGCGAGTTCCGCCGCGAGCCGGACGAGGAACGCCGCACCCGCCTGCTGCACGACATCGCGACCTCCCAGAACGAGGTCAAGCGCCTGGAGGGGATCATCAAGGGCTTCCTCTCGGCCATCCGACCCGCGAAGCTCAACCTCGTGCCGGGGTCGATCCTCGACCCGCTCACGGACACGCTGGACGCCATGAAGGCGCAGTTCGAGGACCGCCGCATCCAGACGCAGCTTAATCTGCCCACCGCCCTGCCGACGGTTCTCGTGGACCGCGCCCAGATGGAGCAGGTGTTCTTCAACCTCGTCAAGAACGCCATCGAGGCGATGAAGGACGGCGGCAGCCTCGACATCGAGGTGGCGGCCGACGACCGGGACGTGCACGTCGTCTTCCGCGACAACGGCACCGGCATGGACGCCGCGACGCTCGCACACATCTTCGAGCCGTACCAGACCTCCAAGGAAAAGGGCAGCGGGCTCGGGCTCATGCTCTCGCGCCGCATCGTGCACGCCCACGGCGGCGAGATCGACGTGGAGTCGAAGCCCGGCGCAGGCACGGCCTTCACCGTCCGCATCCCCCGCCTGGAGAAGCGCGTGCGGCGCCTCAAGTGACGACCGTCACTCCGTCACGCGGTCGCGATTGAACGTGAAGAAGAACGATACGAGCATGAGCGCGCCACCGACGGCGTAGACGCCGCCGATGATCGCGAAGCCCACCTCGAACCCCCGCAGACCCCACGCATCGTAGAGATATCCCATCAGCACGGGCGCCAGCGCCCCGAGGAAGAACGCGAGCATCGTCATGAGCCCCACCGCCGTGGAACGGTACTTCGGCGCCACCACGTCGAAGAGCGAGGCGTGCGTGTTGACCTCGAAGAGCCCGCGGAACACGCCGTAGGCGGCCACGGCCACCCACGTGGAGATGAGGTTGGGCGCGAGGCCGAACCACACGAGCATCGGCGCGCCAAGGAACAGCGCCATACCTTGGACGAGCAGACGGAAACGCGGGAATTGCTTCACGAACGCGTCGGTCAGGAATCCGCCGGCCATGATCGCCGCGAACGCGAAGACGTGGTGCCAGAGCATCGTGCCGTTACCGGCCGAGGCGACGGCCGCCGTCTTGTCGCCCAGCTCCGCCGCGAACTTCTCCGCCACGAACTTCGGCGCCCACGACATGTAGACGTTGTTCGCAATCACGATGGCGATGAACCCGCCCGAGGCAAGCAGCGCGGAGGGATTGCAGAAAAAGGCCTTCAATCCCTCGATCAGCGGCGGCTTCTCCCCCTTTGCCTTGCAATCGACTCTTTTGTCCCCACCGTCCCCCTTGTCCCCATCGTCCCCCTTCTCCCTCAAGAAGAAAATGAAGCCCACGCCGAGCAGGAATCCGAGCGAACCGAAGATGATGAACACGGGCCGCCAGAAACCGAGCTCGCCGAAGTGCTTCGCCACCCACGCGCTCCCCTTCAGCGCGTGCAGGATCCAGCCCACGAGGGCACCGCTCGTCATGAGCCCGATGTAGAGCGCGGCCTGGTGGATGGAGAGCGCCACGGACCGCGTCTCCTTGTGGTGAACGGCGATGAGCGCGTAGGCGCTCGGCGCGTAGAACGACTCGCCGCCGCCCGTCGCGATCGACCTGAAGAACATCACGCTCAGGAACGCGGGGATCACGAGGCCCAACACGTGGAAGTCGCCGACGAATCCCATGCAGGCGGTCGTGATCGACCAGAAGATGAGCGAGCCGGTGATGAGCCACTTGCGGCTGAAACGGTCTCCGCAGAAGCCGGCGATCGGCGTCATGACGGCAAGCGTCGCGAAGAGAGCCCCGTTGATCCAGCCCATCTGCCCGCCGGTCCGGTTGAGTTCGTCCTGGATCGGGATCGTCAGCAGGCCGAACAGCGCCCGGTCCGCCTGGTGAAAGAAGAAGGCGAAGCTCAGCATCGCGATCAAAAACCACTTGTACGCTTTGTTTCCATTCATGTTTTTATTCCTTTCTTTTCTCTTAAGGGGGATGGCATGGTGTCTTACAAATCCCCTACATCAACCTTCACGTCAGAATCGGTTGCACGACTTTCCCTTGCACGCTTGCTCTGTTTGATTCGCTCATCTTGAACTCGCCTAATCTCCTCGTAAGATCGTATTGGCCGTCCGAGGAACTCCTCGAACCGCTTTCGGATGGCTGCGTACTCCTCTTCTGGGACTTCTTTAACCATCCAAGCATAGTCCTGTGGTGGAATGGACTTTGAGACCCGAAATGCTAATTCCTTTTCCCAGAATTCAGAATATCCGTTGATGTTGTCGGACAAAAATTCAACATAACTACTGGTCCTCCGGTCGTCCTTTCCTTCCCGTTTGGCGTATTCTATCTCCTCGCGGTAACGCGTCAGGCTCATGATGCGAAGTTCCCACAAGTTCTCTTGTTTCATGTCTCGCCATCCGACGTTCTCGGTAAGCATGTGAAACATCGCAACGAGCGTTCGGAACCGGTCACTACGCGACAAATGGCCGATTGGAACCGACATAATCGTCTGGGCCATTTTCCGTCCGTATTGTTCACTTAGGACGGGAGGCAGTTTGACAATCTTGTCACTTATCTGATGCGCCACGGCATCGGCACCTGACCAATTATTGGTGACGACGTAGGGAAGCGTGGAGAAATCTCTTTCAATCTCCGCCTCCGCCATCGCAACCTCATCTGGAACGGGTGAAGTCGGTGCAGCTTCAACAGGAACGGATGAGGGTTGCGTACCTTCAACGGGAACCTGAGCCTCAGGTCCCGGTCTTGCGCCATCACCGCAACCGCAGAAAAAAGCCACCGATATGGCAAGAAAGCATATTGTCCATCCATTTTCCATCCGTCACCTCCTTTGTACGCTATTGGTAAACACGATGTTATTGAATACTTCCGTCACATTGAGAAACCGCCTGTCGTTGAGCAGTCGCATCGCCTGATTCCCGAACTTGCGCACGCCCGACCGTCCCCATCGGTCAATGTAGAACTCCTGCGTGGTGGTGCCGAACGTCTTGAACGGTTCTGACTCCCCTTCGGTGCCATGCGCATGCCAGCCGAACGGGACCTGCCAGACCATTGACCCGTCTATCCAGCCAACGGAATAGTCATTCGTCAAGATTCCTTCAGGAGTAATGGGAAGCGCTTCCTCGCCTATCGACGCCTCATCGTGTATATCATCCTCTCCGCCAACGCGGTTATTGAGGTCAACATTATACCATCTACCCGCCCCAGCCTCCCGCGTGTGCGTCCAGCGACTTGTCACAACAGCATAGCGGAAATACCCCTCAATCGTTCCCTGGTCGCAGGGAACTTCCTCGACGGCGATTCGCGAGAAGGACACCGTCAGCGGCGTGACACGGAA
>JAFRNO010000716.1 GCA_017430155.1 Kiritimatiellia bacterium
GGCCCCACCTGAATCGTGCTTGCGCCCGAAAGCGCCGCCGCAACGAACATGTCCGCCGCCTCGTCAAGACTCGCCTTCGTGACCGTTATCGAGACCGCCAGCGGCCACTTCAGTTCGGACGCCCTTGCGACGACGGCGAGCAGTCTCTTGTAGCTTCTGTGCGTCCCCGTCATCGCGCCGTAGGTGGCAAGCCCCTGGAGCGATGTCGCGAGATGGACGCTCATCCGCTTGAATCGCCTTATCAACTTTTCGTCGAGGCGGCTGGCGTTCGTGAAAAGCGAGAGCCGCGCTTGCGGCAGAACGCGACGTGCGTAGTTGAGGATTGTAAAGAGATCATCCCGCAGCAACGCCTCGCCACCCGTGAAAAGAATGTCATTGACGCCATCCGCCGCGCACGTGTCCAGAATTGCCTTCCAGCCGTCCGCATCCAGTTCAGGCTTCGCGAGCGCGGGATATTCATGCCATACGCAATAGCAGTACGGGCAGCGGAAGTTGCACTTCGCCGTCAGTTCCAACGTCATGTGGCGTGGATAGCGCATATAAACAATGACGGCTACTTCTGCGGCGTCTCACGTGGCTTCGGCTGCGGAACCTTGATGATCTCGCCCATGATGAGATTGTTTACCCGCACGTCGTCAAAACCGTTGAGCATCTTCAATTCTGCGACAGTCGTGCCATGCGTTTTTGCAATCTTAGAGAGCGTATCTCCATTCTTGACACGATACTGGCCCGGTGGCAAAGGCGGCGGTGGCGGTGTCAAAGGTTTGCCACCAAGAACAATTTCCTTGCCCCGCCTCTCCCGCACGGCGTTCGGCGTCGGTTGCGGGGTTTTAGGTTTAGGCACCGCAATTTTTCCAGGCACCGCAATGGCGCCCTGGGTGACGAACTCGCCGGCATTTTCGCTCGTGGCGTTTGCCTGCTGCTGTGGACTGGGATAACTGCCCATCGTGCTTGCGGGTGAGGGATTCTTGCCTCCGCCTACGACCGTCGCGGCAGTGAGACCGACGAGCAGTCCGCCAAGCGTCTTGCCGGACGCGATGGCCTTTTGCAGGACCCGTTGCCGGGCCGCGTTCTTCTTCGACAACTTCATTACTTCAGGCACCTTTCGTTTCACAGGCAGCATTATACCATAATTTTGGCCAATTCCGTGCCCCTTCACGATTTCAGGGGGTTTTGGTATAATACGCGCTCACAGAGATTTTCAGAGAGATGAGCAAGAAGAAAAAGAGCAACGAACCGCCGAGCCTGTTTGATTCGCTCGACCTTTTCGCCGACCCGGGGGCTTCGGCCGCGACAAGCGCGGCCGCTCCCGGCTGGTTTTCGGTCGCAGTAAACTGCGACCCTCCCGGCGCGGGCGCCCATTCCTCGAGGCGCGCCTTCTGCTCGACGGGCTTGACGTAGGCGTCGGCCTCGTCGACGACCTTCTTGGGGTCAAGGGCGTTCTCGAGGTTCGGCTCCTTGCGGACAATAGCGTCGTCGCGCACGAACCCCGTCTTGCCGGCTGCCGTCTTGACGGCGAGCCCGCCCACCATCGCGGCGGCGGCGGCCTTCTGTTCCTCGGTCACGGCCTCGCGCGCGTCAACCGCCGCCTTGGCGGCCTCGTCCACGGGCTTGAGCGTGGCCGTCTCGCCGCGCGCGAGCTTCTCGAGCGGCTTCAGGAGCGGGTCGTCGTCCTGGATGATCGTGCACTTGAGGGGCTCGTTGATGTACTCCTCGATCTCGGGAATCGCAAACGACTCGTCCTCGTCGGCGAAGGAGATGGCGATGCCGGTGTTGCCGGCGCGGCCCGTGCGCCCGATGCGGTGCACGTAGTCCTCCGCCTCGTAGGGGAAGTCGAAGTTGATCACGTACTCGATGTCGTCCACGTGGATGCCGCGGCCCGCCACATCGGTGGCGACGACGATCCGGATCTTGCCGGCGCGGAAGCTCTCCAGCACCTGGAGGCGCTTGTTCTGGCTCACGTCGCCGGAGAGCATCTCGCACTTCACGCCGCGGCGCTTGAGCGACTCGTAGACGTCCTCCGTGGTAGACTTGCGGTTGCAGAACACGATGGCGCGGGCGTCCGGATGCAGGGCGATGTGGTTGAACAGCACCTTGAACTTGTCCTCGGAGCGGATCACGTACACGACCTGGCGCACGGTGTCCGTGGCGTTGTGCTCGCTCTCCACCTCGGCCTTGACGGGCTCCTCCATCCACTGCGAGGCGAGGCGCATCACGTCGTCGGTGAGCGTGGCGGAGTAGAGCATCGTGGCGCGCTTGTCCTTCTGCGGCAGGTGCGACATGATGCGGCGCACGTCGGGGATGAAGCCCATGTCGAGCATGCGGTCCGCCTCGTCGATCACGAGCGTGTCCACGCTGTGGAGGTCCACGACGTGGCGCTGGCAGAAGTCCAGCAGACGCCCGGGCGTCGCCACGAGCAGGTCCACGGGGGCCTCCTGCAGCTCCTCGCGTTGGCGGTCCATGTCCATGCCGCCGTAGACGGCGAGTGAACGGAGGCCGCAGTACTTGCCGATCGCGTCGGCGTCCTTGCAGATCTGGATGACGAGCTCGCGCGTGGGCGCGATCACGAGGGCACGCGGCGTGCCGCCGGTCTTCGCGCGCGACTCGGGCGTGCGGAGGTAGCGCGTGAGGATCGCCACGAGGAACGCGGCCGTCTTGCCGCTTCCCGTCTGCGCCTTGCCGGCGATGTTCTTGCCGTCCAGCGCGTTCTGGAGCGACAGCGCCTGGATCTCGGTGCAGTACTGGAACCCGAGGTCCGCGATGCCGTGCATCACCTCCGAGGGGAGGTCGAAATCCTGGAAACGCCGCTTGCCCTCCATGGGCTCGACGACGAACGACGCGGGATCCCACGCCGCGTGGGCCGCCTTGCGGGCGGCCATCTCCTCGGGGGAGACGACGCCGCCCGGACGCATCTCGTTCGCGGCCGTGTTGACGGACC